>CANRGD010000029.1 GCA_947630105.1 uncultured Bacilli bacterium
AACCTATTGTAAGAGTTATTACCGCTATTATCATTGAAGTAACTGCTATTATTTTTGTTTCTCTATTTTTTTCCATTATAGTACCTCCATCTTATTAAGAACATTAACAGTTTTTTATTCTTAATATGATTTCATTATACTATAACTACCCCCCCCCAGTGTCAATATTAACATATAACTTTTTCCACGTTTATGAAAGAAAATTAGGCTTAATAGAAATTTTTCCAGACTTTTAAAATATTATCTTGAAGTTCATAAATTCCTAATAAATTATCATTTTTATCTTTAAATATAACCTTATCTTTAATGTTCCAATTATTTTTTAAATAGATTCCATTTTTTATTTTTAACTTAAGATTATTATCTACTATGATTTGAGGATAGTCAAGCACATCTACAATTTTAAGTAAAGTAAAATTATTATTTTTTATTTCTTGTAAAGTCTTAGCTTGACTAATTGAAATATTTCCTTGTTTTATTCTAATTAACTTTTGCATTGTTCCAACAGTATTTAATTCTTGACAAATATCAGCTATTAAACTTCTAATATAGCAACCTTTAGAAACTAACGCCTTAAAAGTAAAACTATTTTTTGTCTTAGAAATTAAAGATATTTCTTTAATAGTAACTTCGGTTTTAGGTAGATCAACAGTTTTATTTTGTCTAGCATATTCATATAATTTTTTGCCAGCCACTTTCTTAGCTGAATATATAGGAACTTCTTGGAGATAAGTTTTTTTAAATTTAGGCAAAACTTTATTTAAATCTAAATTATTAGGTATTTCTGTTGTAGCAATAATTTTACCTGTTATATCTAAAGTATCTGTTTTTATTCCTAATTTTACAGAAGCTAGATATTCTTTATCTTTAGCTGTTAATAGCTCAACTATTTTAGTGGCTTTTCCTATAGCAACTATTAAAACTCCCTCTGCTAAAGGATCTAGTGTTCCTGTATGCCCAACTTTTTTAATACCGAATAAGTTACTTATTTCTTTAACAACAGCAAAAGAAGTCATTCCTTTTTCTTTATTAACTATAAGTATTCCACTAAATTTTTCTAAATATTCTTCTAATGTATAGTTTAGTTTAGTAAGCAAAGAAGCCACAAATTTTCCTACATAACGAATATGCCATGGTTCATAAGGATACTCAGTAATATTTTCTTTATCTTTAGGATAACGTAAAATAAAACCAAATTCACTTAAATATTTATGGATTGTTTCTAAGATATCAAGGTGGTGAAATAATTCCTCACTATTTTCTAAAAAATGATTGTCTATAAATACAGTAAGATCAATAGCTAAGCCAGTATGGTGTTCACTAGCTCCAATGGGAGCAACTATTTTATTAGCATATTCTTCACCATATAAGTTTTTAAACTCTATATATATACTTTCTTGTTCACTAAAAGATCTATAGGCAGATGATATTCCGATAATTATATTTTTACTAGCTAAAAATTCTTTTAATTTAAGATAGGCTTGATATGTTTGTTCTTCGAGAAGAATTTCTTCATTATTTATATTAAGAGTTTTTACTAATTTTACTTTATCGAGATAAGACTTTTTTATATTATTATTTTTATTTACTAGTACAGTTTTATACATATTTATTTAATCTATTTTTTGAAAGCGATAATCTTGTTTTACGTCTGGATATTTAGTCTTATCAACTAAAGAGAAAAAATCATCAATTTTTCTACTCCAACATGGTTTATCATCATATTGTCCTTGATAAATAATAAGTTCACTTAAATCTTCTGAATCTTTAGCAATTGTTAAAATTTTATATATTTTTCCTTTAAAATGTTTAAATGTTGTAGCATTTTTTTCATCTTCTAAAATAGTTGTAAAAGTTATTTTACTATTATCTTTTCTTATATATTCCATAAATATTCTCCTTAAAATAATGATAATTGATTTGATTCTGGTAAATCTTTTAATATTCCCATATCAAGCATTTTTTCTATTAAAGTCTGAGATACTTTACCACGTTTTTGAACATCTTCAATACTTATAAATGGTTGAAGTTCTCTTTCACGAACTATATTTTTAGCTACTGTATCGCCTAATCCATCGATAGCATTAAAGGGTGGATAAATTTCATGATCATTTTTAGCTATCCAAACAGTAGCATCACTTTTATATAAATCGATATTTAAAAAAGTTATATTTCTAGCTGTTGCTTCTAAAGCTATTTTCAAACTTTCAGCTTGACCATTTTCTTTATTAGTAGCTTCATAACCTTTGGTTTGAATATCTTCTATTTTCTTTTTAATAGCATCATAACCATTAATCATAGAAACAATATCAACATCTGTTGCTTTTGATGAATACCAAGAAGCATAAAAGTATACGGGCATATGGACTTTGTACCAAGCTATTCTAAAAGCACTTATTACATACGCAGCAGCATGAGCTTTAGGGAACATATACTTTATTTTAGCACAAGAAGAAATAAACCATTCGGGAATATCTGCCTCTTGCATAGTTTTAACATGTTCTTTCCATGTCTCAGGATCTTTAGATGCTTTTCCTTTACGGACAAACTCCATAATTTTAAATGATTTTATAGGAGCAAGTCCATGATACATTAAATAAACCATTATATCATCACGACAGCCAATTGTTTCTTTAAAAGGAACTATATTTTTTTGAATTAATTCTTGGGCATTGCCTAACCAGACATCTGTTCCATGAGAAAGTCCAGATATTTTAATTAATTCTGCAAAGGTTGTAGGTTTAGTATCTTCTACTAATTTAATTGTAAATGGAGTTCCAAATTCAGGAATACCTAAAGTACCAGTATTGCACATTATTTGTTCTTTAGTAACATTAAGAGCATCAGTTGATGTAAAAATACTCATAGTTTCTTTATCATCTAAAGGCACTTGCATTATATCAGTTTTTGATTGAAGTTGAATTAATCTTAATTGGGTAGGATCAGAGTGTCCTAAGATATCTAGTTTTAAAAGGCACTGATCAATTGAGTGATAATCAAAGTGAGTCGTGCGCCACTCTGCCGTTGCATCTTCAGCGGGAAATTGAAAAGGAGTAAAATCTGAAACTTCCATATAATCAGGAATAACAACAATTCCTCCAGGATGTTGCCCCGTTGTTCTTTTTACACCTGTACAGCCAAGTGCTAAACGTTCTATTTCTGCACTACGCATGTCAGTAATTCCTTTTTCTTCACAATAACCTTTAACAAAACCAAAAGCAGTTTTATCGGCAACGGTACCAATCGTTCCAGCCCGATATACATTATCTTCTCCAAATAATACTTTCGTATAGGCATGGGCACTGGCTTGATTTAAATCTGAAAAGTTTAAATCAATATCCGGTACTTTATCAGCATTAAAACCTAAGAAGGTAGCAAAAGGCATGTCTTGACCATCTTTTATTAAAGGAATATGACAATTTGGACATTCTTTATCTGGTAAATCAAATCCCGAAGAATATGTTGCTCCTAAAGAATTACCCTCTTCGTCAGTAAAAATACTTATTTTGCAATCTTTACAGCGATAATGAGCTGGCAAAGGATTTACTTCCGTTATTCCCATCATAGTAGCAACAAAACTTGAACCAACTGAGCCCCGAGATCCAACTAAATACCCTTCATCATTAGAATGTTTTACTAATCTTTGAGCTATCAAGTAAATAGGATCAAATCCTCCACCAATAATACCACCTAAAACCTTTTTTACTTGTTTTTCTACTTCTTCTTTTTCTAGATTAGGATTAGTAGTTAATAAATGAGTTTTAATTAACTCTTTTACAGCAGTAGAGCCCTCTAAAATTAAACTATGTAATTTACTAAAAGCTTTTACTTCTAATTCTTCTTCACTTAAAGATTCTGCTTGTAACTGTTCTTTTATAGTTTTTAAAACTATATCTCCATATAATTCGGTAGCTATTCTTTCTTCTATATAATGTGGTAGAGGCTCTCCATACCAATCTTTAGCTTTAGTATATACTAAATCTGTAACTACTCGTGGGCAATCTAGATAGCTTTTACCATCATCACTTTTTACTCGTGGCGAAAATGGTATTCCACCTGTATCAATAATTACTTCAACAATTTCAATCATTTCAGCAATTTTATTAGTATTTTCAACCACGATATGATAAGCTAAATCTTTATCTAAAAAATTAAAATCTTCAAGCATTTCATCGGTTGTTCGCAAATGGGCAGAGGGAATATTTTTAATATTATTTCTTGCAAGAGGATGTCTGCCCCCACCGGGAACTTTTTGATTAACTATTATTTCTCGGAAAATTTTATCATCTCTTTTTATGTGATGAACATCCCCTGTAGCAACTAAGATTTTTCCTGAATCTTCAGTAACACGAATAATTTTTTCTAAGTGAGCAGCTAATTCTACTTTTGTAGCAAAATCGCTCATTTGAATTAAATGATCATAACACTCTAATGGTTGTACTTCGACATAATCATAAAATCTTATGATATTTGATAATTCATCTTCACTTTTACTTCTAGCCTCAGTAAAAACTTCACTTTCATAACAGCCACTTCCTATAAGTAGCCCTTCCCTATGTTTTTCAATTATACTACGAGGAATACGAGGAGTTTTATATAAATATGTTGTATTAGCTAAAGATACTAATTTAAAAAGATTTTTTAACCCTACTTTATTTTTAACTAAGATATTTATATGATGAGCTCGTCCATATTTATGAATATCTTCTTTACTAACTAATTTATCTAAATCACTCATTTTATCTATATTACGATTAGATAATTTTTTTAGCATTTTATGAAATACTAAAGCTGTTCCTTCAGCATCATAATCACCACGGTGATGAGCAGCTTCATCCCATGGCACATCATATCTTTTAACAAGTGCTGAAAGAGAATGTCTTGCATAAGTATTATCTAAGGTTCTTGATAATTCTAAAGTATCGATAACAGGATTAGTAAAAGTACCTAAATTATATTTTTTATAAGCCATTTCCAAAAAAGATACATCAAATTTAGCATTATGCGCAACCATAGGTAAATCTCCATACCAAGCAATAAATCTTTTAATGGCATTTTCTTCATTATCTTTATCTTTTAACATCTCATCAGTTATATTAGTAACATCTATAATTTTTTGACTTAAAGGATGTCCTGGATTAATAAGTTCATCATATTTTTCAATAATATTACCATTTTTTATTTTAACGGCTCCTATTTCAATTATGGAATCACTACCTCCAGCATTAAATCCTGTTGTTTCAAAGTCAAAAACTACAAAAGTTTCATCTAACATAATTTTATCTGTAGGCCTTATTACGATATTTACAGAATCATCAATCATAGTTAATTCTGTACCATATATAGCTTTAAAAGGTTCTTCACCTTCTTTTAAATTTTTATTATGAGCCGTTACCATATTAAAAACATGAGGAAATGCTTGCACACCATTATGATCTGTTATCGCAATAGCTTTATGTCCCCAAGCCATAGCTTGTTTTACTAATTCAACTTCATCTGCTAAGCCATCCATTTGACTCATCTTCGTATGAGCATGTAATTCTACTCTTTTAATAGGCGCTGAATCTATTACTACATTCTCTTCTTTTTTCTCAATTTTTAAAATATCTCGAGCATTTAAAACTAATTCTTTAGAAAAGGGATCATTTTTAGTGTACCCTCTAATTTTATACCAATTACCCGTTTTAAATTCTTTACATAATCTACCATATTCCTCACTATCTCTTACAAATATTTTACAGTAGATACTATCAGAAAAATCAGTTATCTTTAAAGTAATTATTTTGAAATCAGTTTTTGATGATTCAAAATAATCTGATCCAAATACTTGTCCTTCAATAGTAATATTATTATCTTCTCCTAAAAGAGTTTTTATTTTTATAGGATCATCCTTTATCCCAGTACCTATTACATTATTAGGATCTTTTTTCTCTTTATAATATTTTTTTTCTTTATCTTTAGGCTGAGTCTTTTTCTCTTTAACTTGTTTAGTTGGAAGAAGAGATATATTTTCTAAGTCACTTTTTATTTCCTCTAAAATATTTTCTTCATGATTTATTTCAATATCAATATTAAATTTATACCCTATCTTTTTATAAAAATTATTTATTTTATCTAAAACTTTAGTAAGTCGTTCTTTTTCTATTTCTGTTGTTACTACTAAGGTTAAATAATCATCTTTTATAATTAAGGATTCTTCATACATTTCTAAGACTTTTAAATCTTCTTTTAAAGTATTTAATAAATATTTATAATAAGTTAAATAAGTTTCTAACTTAGAATTTTTTATATCATATATAAATTCTATGGAAGTTGCTTTTTCATCTAATAAATTTTTTTTCTTTTCTATTTCTGCATATACTTCTAGAGGTAAAAGTTCATCTTTTGTAATAAAAATATTCCAAGAGTCAGTTTTAGAATTAATTTTTATTTTAGTTATTTGGGCATCAGAAAAATAAGGATAATAATCCTTAGTTAAATTAATCTTATCTAGTAAGATTTTAATTTTTGCATCCATTTATTTTTCCCCCTGTCTACTACTAAATTACTTCTATTAATTCTGTTCTAATAATGTATCTTTTATTTCTAATACAAAAATCAATAAATTCTTCAATATTCATTTTCTTTAATTCTTTTTCATAAGCATATTTATCTATATCAAAAGCTATATTATCTCGCATCATATATTTAGTAAAATCCGCCTTAGAAACTCCTAAATACATTAACCAATAAGGATATAATCTTCTTTTTAATTCATTTAAAGCAGGATCTCCGGATATATAACAACTTCTATTTGAAATTTGGGTAGCAAATTCATTTAATACAGCTAATTCTAAAATGGCTTTTTTAAAATCTTGAGTATTTAGAGGATAATTTTTTATCTCTTTTTCCAAAATATTTAAAAGTATTTTCAAAATTACTTTTTTAGGTTCTTTTTTATCAATAGGAAGACCTATTATATATGTATCTTCAGTAGTCGAAGTTTCTGTATGTTTAATACTATCAATAATATTTAATTCTTTATTAACAATTAAGAAATTATAATTTTTAAGATCTTTTTTGATAATATTTTTAAATAAATTAGCTATTTCTTTTTTATGAGAATCCCATAATTTCATTATTTCTAAACGATACTTTTCAGCTTGTTTAGCAAGTTTTTCATATTCTTTATTTTCTAATATAATATTATAAATAGTATCATCATTAGGAATATAATTTTTAAAATCTGCTAGTATCTGGGCTTTATCTTTATAAGAATTATTATATTCTTTCTTATAATTTAACCATAATTTTTGTTTTAATTTATGAATTGATTCTGAAATTGAAGCATTAAAAAGAAGACTCCATATTAAAGCATAATCATTTATTAAAAATTTTACATTCATTATTTACACATCCTACATCTATATGTATATAATATCACAAAGAAAAAAAGTTGAAAATAGATTCGACTTTTTTTATATATTTTTCTTTATAAAATAAGCTGCTACAGCAATTATAAAAAGTACGACAATAAATAAAATTAATTTTACGATTATTGGTAATTTTTTATCATTAAATTCATCTTTAAAACTTAAATCATGTTCTGATAAATCCATACTCCGTGTATAAAAGTCACTATCTGCATTTTGTAAAGCTCCTTTCTTAGTTGTTTCTTCTTTAGGAGTTTCTTTAACATTTTGAATTTGTTCTAATTGTTTAGCATCTAATATTTCTTTGGATAAAGATAATTCTTCATCTTTTTCATCCTCTTCTTTTTCTTCTTGAGGTTTTACTTTATCCATAATATTAGTTGCCATTAAATCACTTAATAAATTTACACTTGTAGCTTTATCTATTTCTCCAGCTAATGTTTTAGAAGTTATGGTATCTATTAAACTTCGTAATTCCTGTTCATCTGGTTTAATTACTCGTTCTTTTTTTTCTTTACGATATTGTTCTAATTCTTCAGGATTAAGATTAGCTAGGATATTATAATTTGTATTTTTTAGTTTTCTTTTTTCTTCTAATTTATCTTTTTCAACTCTATTTTTTCTAGCTTCTTCTAGTACACTATTAATATCATAGATTCTATTTTCATGATCTTGATATAAATAATTTATTTCATCTAATTCTTTTTTTTCTTTAGGAGTTTTAAAATCGGGTTGGTATTCTTTTAATTGGTGATAGCCTTCTCTAGTACGATAATTTTCTTTAGCTTTAGTTAAGTCAAAGGCATTAGCATTAGTTACATCAGATAAATTAGCATATCTAATATTATTACCTAAATTATGGTATAAGTCTTGGTTCTTATCAGATCTGCTTGTCTCTTTTACTATATCCTCAGTATTATATCGATCCATACGTCGCATACTATTCACCTTCTTATTATAATTTTAGCATAAGATAATAAAAAACAAAAGATATAAAATATGCTTTACGTAAAAATTATTTTTAGTTATAATAAATTAAGAAAGGAAGGTTTTATGAAAGTTAAAGTTAACCAAGAAGCTTGCATTGGATGTGGAGCTTGTGTTGCGATTTGTGAAGATATGTTTGAATTAAATGATGAAGGTACATCAGTTGCCAAAACACCTGAAGTACCTGATGATAAAAAGGAAGCTTGCCAAGATGCAATTGATTCTTGTCCTACAGGAGCTATTGTAGAAATAAAAGATGAATCTAATTAAGGTTCACCTTTTATTTTTTCATACTATATACTTTAGCTACTTCTTTAGGAGTCAATTTACGATATTTTCCTGAGGATACATTCTTTAAATCAAAAAAAGCTAGTTTTTCTCTTTTTAATTTTAAAACTTCATAGCCTACTGCTGAAAACATTCTTTTAACTTGATGATTTTTACCTTCATGAATAATTAATTGAACTATAGATGTATTACTTTTACTATCTACTTTTTTCAATTTAACTTTAGTAGCAGTTAATACTTCATTATCAATTGTAATACCATTTTTTAATTTATTTATATCAGCACCTGTAATAATTCCTTTTATTTTAGCAACATAAACTTTATCAATATTATTTTTAGGATGCATTAAAATATTAGCAAATTCACCATCATTAGTTAATAATAATACCCCTGTTGTATCATAATCTAGGCGTCCTACAGGATAAATTCTGGCGGTAGTTTTAATTAAATCAATAACAGTTTTTCTATTTTTCTCATCAGTTGTACTAGTAATAATACCTCGTGGCTTATTTAGAAGATAATATTCTTTTTCTTCTTTAGTAATTAATTCATTATCAATTTCTATTTTATCTGTATTATTTACTTTAGTACCCAACTCTGTTACTATTTCTCCATTTACTTTAACTTTTCCTTGTAGTATTAATTCTTCAGCTTTACGACGAGATGCTTTACCTGAAGAAGCTATTACTTTTTGTAATCTTTCCATCTGTTCACCTCTATTATATTGTACACTATTTTTTGATTAAACTCTTATTTTTTTCAAAACATTTTATTAATTCTTCACTAAAAGTAAGCTCAAATAATATATTATTAAAGATAATATCAAAATCTAATTCATATTGATGAAGTGTCCTTAAGGTATCAAAAGATACTTTATTTCTAACTTGAGCTCCTATCATTTCATAATAATCTTTTTTTAACATAATTAAGTTCCTATTATAATCAATAACGATATCTTCGCCCTTATAATTTGCTTCTATCCATGTATGATCACAATATTCATTAGCTTCATTAACTTTTTGTTTTCCACTAACTAAACATTTATTTTTAATAAGTAAACTATACATTAACATAACAGCATTTTGATGACATTTATGTTCTCTTTCTTCTGATAATAATTCTTGTTTTATTACATCATTTGTGATAAAATCCGACAAAAGATAAAAACAAACTTTTTTAGAAAATGGTGTAGCCTGATAAAAATATTTTTTGTCAGTATCACCTTTTTTTATTTGTTTCACTGGTTGTTTAGTAAGAGTAAATTCACATATTATATTATCCATTTTATTTACTTGTTCATCAGCTAAAATTTTGTATAAACATTCATAATATTCCCCTACTAAAAGTTTATTTTTAATATTAAAGCCATCTTTATCATATTTTTCTTTAAATTCCGGATAATTTTTGCTTAAATCAGCAATTATTTCCTTTGAAGCTAACAAATATATTAATGGAGAAACAAATCTTTCTATACCATTAATAAAACTAAAAAGTTGATATAAAGTATATTTATCAATACTATTTATAATTTGAGGTTTAAAAAGAGAAAAATACGCATCTTTATCCATTATTAAGTTATTAGCATAATCTATTATTTTAGTTGTAGTTCCTTTTTTATATTCAACAATAGGAATTAAGCCAATAACTGGAATATATATTAATAATAATTTTTGATCTATTAATTTATTAGTTGTAGCTATACGCAAACTTCTTAAAACACAAGCCTCTACTCTAGTTTTTCTTTTTCTTAAAAATTGCCGATCATAATTTAAAAGATCCTCATTACTCAAAAGAGAAAAATTAATTTTTTTATCTTGATAAACAAACTCATAAATTTTCTCAGGATCTATATTAATTACTTTTGACTTATTATCTACATATTTTAAAAAACATTGTAACAAATCATCACTTTTTACTTCTTCTTTATAAAATTTCTCTAAAAATAAATCAAAGTTATTAAAAGCCATTTTACCACCTCTTTAATAGCTCTATATTATACCATATTATATTTATAAAAGCTATATAGAACTTCTTTTTTAAATTAGAATAAAATATTTTAAAGGAGGAATATCTAAAATGTATCCATATCAATATATTGTTCCTAATAACAAAAGTATGTTTAGGAATAAAACAAACAATAATAATTTTATAAATACTTATCCTACTAATATAACTCCTACTGATGATAGATTTTTCTTTGCCCCTTTTTTAGTAGGAGGATTAGCAGGCACAGCACTTGGTTATGGGATTGCTAATAATAATCAATTAAATAATGGAAATAATATGCCTATATATGGCCCTATATATCCAATTTATCCACCATACCCTACTTTCCCTACTTATACTAGCACAACTAACTATTATTAAAAGTCTTAGGACTTTTTTTCTTTTGGCAAAATAATAGTTACAGTAGTTCCCTTTTCTTTCTCTGATTTAAAAGAAATATTTCCCTTATGTAAAGTTATAATTTCTTGACAATAAGAAAGTCCTAAACCCGTTCCATTACTTTTAGTTGTAAAAAAAGTCTCTCCTAAATGCTTTAAGGCATCTTTACTTATACCACAACCATTATCTTTTATAGTTACTTTTACACTTTCTTTCAACTCTCTTATTAAAATTTTAACAATTAAATCAGCACTTGTTTTAGCTTCCAAAGAATTTTTTAAAAGATTAATAAAAACTTGCTTTAATCTATTATAATCTGCCTCAATATAAATTTCATCTTTAAAATTAGTAATAATTTTAGCATTATTTTCTTTATATAAACTATCCAAAGTATCCTTAATATCTTCTATTAAATAACAAATATCAATTTCTTCTTTTTCTATATTCTTTATTTTCCCAAAAGAAGAAAAATCATTAATAATTGAAAGACTTCTCTTTATTTCATCTTTAACAATATTAAAATATTTTGTTGATTTACTTAAATTACTTAAATCCATCATATCTAAATAACCATTACAAACAGCTAAAGGATTCTTTAGCTCATGTGTTAATTTAAATATAGAAACTTTTAAATTTTTTTCTTTTTCTAATTCTTTTATCATATCAGCTAATTCTTTAATTTTAGAAGTTTTATCTAAGAAAAATTTAATAATATTAACTAATATCTTTGTTATCAAAAGAATAATTATTAAACTTAGTATATTTATAATATTTATTCCTTCATATTTTAATAAAGTTAATAAAATTATACTTGTTTTCATACTAAGAAAAATTAAAATCATTTTATTAGGAAAATCCTTTTTATTAAAATATTTTTTATAAAATAGAAAATATAAAAAATTCTCTATAACTAATAAATAAATTGATATATCTAAAGATAAAAAATAAATTGCTAAAATTATCGATAATAATATTGCACTTTTATATTTATTTGTTAAAAAACTTATTAAAATAGGAATACTATATAATAAATATGAATATAATCCTATATCTCCATATCTTAAAACTAAAAATGTAGTAGAAAATAAAGATAAAGTTAAATAAAAGTTATTTCTTTCAAACGAATAATTTGTGGTATAAGATAAAATTACTAAATATACTAAAAATGGAAAAAACAAATAAATTATTACTACAAAAATATTTTCTAAATTAATCATTTTTGTCACCGTTATCATTTTCTAATATATAATTGTAGAATTATGTCGAATATTGTCTAAAAAGAAAAAAATGACTTTATTTGTCATTTTATTTCGTCAATATATTTTTTTAATTGTTTAGAATCAGGTCCTAGAATTATTTTTAATTGATTATCAATTTCCACAATACCCTTAGCTCCTAATTTTTGAATACCTTCTTTATTAGCTAGAGAAACATCTTTAAGAACTACTTTAAATCGTGACATATTAGACTCTGTACTTACAATATTTTCTTTACCTCCTAATAATTCAATTAACTTATTAAAATCCAGTTTCGCATCTTTTTTAGTTGCTTTCATAATAGCAAATAAAATTATTATTAAAATAAAAGCTATTATTAAATACTCTATAATTTTCATTTAATCACCATACTAATTATATAATATTATTATAAAAAAAGAAAGTCTTTTAATTTTGACTTTCATTATTATTTGCTTGCTTATTTTTATAAATTTCTAAACTTCCATTTAAAATTCTAGATAATTCTTTTTGCTCATCTGTTTCATAGCCCATATGACAAATTTTCTCAATTTGATCATGATTAAAGCCATAAATAAGTTCACTTTTTACAATTCCTTCTGGATATAAACATGCCCCATATTCATACATTTTTCCAGTATTATCTACTTTTTCATTATTTTCATATACCTCACCAGTTGGAAAAATACAATAACTAGTAATCATTATTTCTTTTTTAGAATCTTTTAATAATACAACTGTTCCTATAGGTAAAAATCTTTCTTTCATACTAATCTCCTTTCTATTCCTCTATTACTTGCTCTGCTAAAGCTTCTTCATTATTGTTAGCATTATATTTTTCTATTTCTTCATTAGAAGTAGCAGTATAACCATAGTCATCATCATCTAAATAATTTTCTTCTGGTTCATTATTATCATATTCTATATTTAATGTATCTTCTCCTGACCAATCTTCAGTAGTAATTTCATCTGACTCTCCATTATCATTATTATTTTTATTATCCATATAAATTTTTGCTCCTATTCCAGCAGCACCTGCAGCACTTAACCCAGCTGCTATTGGAATAACATAATTACTTCCTTTACTACTACTTGTAGAAATACTAGATAATGGTGTAGATGAAGTTTCTATTTTATTATAACTATTACCCTTAATAACATCATCAATTGAAGTAGTAGATTCTCCAATAACATCATCTATAATTGAAGAACTTGTATCGGTTGGATTCTCTTGTGTACTTGGAATAAATCCTTCACTACTACTATATCCACCACCACTATAATGAGAATTAGTACTTCCTGTATTAGAGTATGATGGAACTTGTGTTGGAGTTGCTGGTGTACTAACACTATTATCACTAGCTGGTGTAGAAATTGAAGGAGTTGAAGTTGATGGACTGGATGGTGTTGATGGCGAAGGTGTAGATGGAGTTGCTGGAGTTGATGTTGAAGGTGCTGGTTGCTGTGGAGTAACAGTTGAAGATGTTGTACCACCAGTTGGTGTTTTAGGTGCATTTGTAGATACTTTAGATGAAGTATCTTTAACTGATACTTTAGGAGTACTACTATGTGATGTTGCATTTGCAACCGGTGTAGATGGAGAAGAAGAATAAAATCCACCACCTCCACCACCTGAAGAAATGTTACTACTTCCTGAAGAAGAAGTTTTATTATCTGTAGTAGCCGTTGTATCTGTTTCATTTGCCGAAGTATCTGCTCCACTCACATCATAATCTGTATTTGTTGGTTGTTGTCCTTCATTATCGATATTATCCATTTTCCAACGTGCAGTACTATCATCTGAAGCCATAACTCCTTTTTCTTTAAGATTTTCTTGATAAGTTTTTATATTTGAATTATTAACTGCATCAAATGC
>CANRGD010000030.1 GCA_947630105.1 uncultured Bacilli bacterium
AGCCCTTGACTAAAAGCGATGACAAACTAAATTGTATAAATATATCTTATATCTCAATTTACTTTTGAAATTAAATTTAAAAGTAAAGTTCTTTTAAAGTTCTTTTATTAATTAAAATGATAGTGTATAATATAAACTATAGAAAGAGGGAAAAAAATGAAAATTATGTCAATAAATGCTGGAAGTAGTTCATTAAAGTTTTGTTTGTTTAATATGGATAATGAATCAGTGATTGCTTCCGGTTTATTTGAAAGAATTGGAATTGAAAAAAGTAATTATTATATTAAATATAATGGGGAAAAGATTGAACAAGAAGTTGAATTAACTAATCATTCTGATGCTGTAAAAATTTTATTAGAAAAACTTATTGATTTAGCTATTATTAAATCATTAAATGAAATTGATGGTATTGGTCATCGTTTAGTACATGGTAAAGATAAATACAAAAATTCTGTTATCATTACAGATGAAGTTATTAAAGATTTAGAAAATTTTAAAGAATTTGCTCCTCTTCATAATCCTGCTAATGTATTAGGAATTAAAGCTTTTAAAAATGTTTTACCAGATGTACCAATGATAGGTGTTTTTGATACTGCTTTTCACCAAACAATGAGCGAAGAAGCATATCTTTACCCTGTACCTTATAAATGGTATACCGATTATGGTGTTCGTAAATATGGTTTTCATGGAACAAGTCATCGCTATATGTCATTATGTATGAAAGAAATTTTAGGTAAAGAAGATTTCAAAATGATTTCCTGTCATATAGGAAATGGAGGATCTCTTGCTGCAATAAAAAATATGAAATGTATTGATACCTCAATGGGCTTTACTCCACTAGCTGGTATAATGATGGGAACTCGTTCTGGAGAAATAGATTCCTCAATTATTCCTTATGTAATGGAAAAAGAAGGTAAAAATGCTAGTGAAATAATAAATGATCTTAATAAAAACAGCGGTTTACTTGGTATGAGTGAATATAGTAATGATATGCGTGATATTTTAGCTAAATGTGAAGAACAAGATAAAAAAGCTATTAATGCTAAAAATAAATATGTAAGAAGAATTGTTGATTATATTGCTCAATATTATGTCTTATTAGGTGGTGTTGATGCGATAGTATTTACTGCTGGAGTTGGAGAAAACAGCTCACCAATAAGACGAGAAATATGTGAAAAACTAGCTTGTTTAGGCATCAAAATTGATTTAGATGCTAACAATAAACATGGTGAATTTGTAAAACTTAGTACAGATGATTCTAAAATTGCTGTTTATGTTATTCCAACTAATGAAGAATTATTAATTGCTAGAGATACTATATCTTTAATAAATAGAACAGGACTTAATTAAAATGTATGCCAAAATATATGAAAAAATAGAAGAATTTGACACAATTGTAATAGCTAGGCATATTGGCGTTGATCCCGATGCCTTGTGTAGTCAATTAGCCTTACGAGATGCTATTAAATTAACATTTCCTCAGAAAAAAGTTTTAGCAATTGGATCTGGCAGTACAAAATTTTCATCAATTGGAAAATTAGATAAATTAGAATCAATTTCTCATGCTCTATTAATTATTACTGATACTCCTGATAAAAAAAGAGTTGATTCTGTAGATTTTTCTCAATTTGATTATTCTATTAAAATTGATCATCATCCTCACGTTGAAACATTTTGCGATTTAGAACTTATTGAAGATAGTGCTTGTTCTGTTTGCGAAATAATTATGAAAAT
Source organism: uncultured Bacilli bacterium (assembly GCA_947630105.1). GTDB lineage: Bacteria > Bacillota_I > Bacilli_A > RF39 > UBA660 > CANRGD01. The sequence goes on from CANRGD010000030.1 coordinate 1,735, forward strand.
ACTTCTTGCAACTAATTTAAACTGTAATAAAGAAATTGCAGAAAAGCTTTTCATGGGAGTAGCTTCTGATTCTAATAGATTTTTATTTAATAGTTGTACTAGTGAAACATTTAATTTAGTAGCTCACTTTATAAAAGAGTATAATTTAGATATAAGTAAACTATATCAAATTTTATATTTAAGGCCCTTAAATGAAGTAAGATTAGAAGGCTACATCCTTACAAACTTAATCGTTACTAAAAATAATTTTGCCTATATTAATATAACTGATGACCTTTTAAAAAAATACAATGTTGATAGTGCTGCTGCTGGAAACATGATTAATAACTTTAATAATATAAATGAAATTATTGTTTGGGCTACTTTAACTGAAGATATAAAAAATAAACAAATACGAGTTTCCATCCGCTCTCGTGGCCCTGATATAAAAAATTTAGCGGAGAAATATCATGGTGGTGGCCATAACCTAGCTGCTGGTGTAAAATTAAAATCATTTGAGGAATCAAAAAAATTACTTGAAGATTTAGATTTATTAGTTAAAGAATATAATAGTACTAAGGAGAAAAAATATGATAATAAAAAGTGCTAATTTAGAAACCATTGCTACAAGAAGAAGTCAATATCCCGAAAATGGTAAAAAAGAATTTTTACTAGTTGGGCGCAGCAATGTTGGCAAAAGTAGTTTTATTAATGCTCTAGTATCACGAAAAAATTTAGCTTATACTTCTTCTAAACCTGGAAAAACTGAAACCTTAAATTTTTACAATATAAATGATAGTTTTTATTTAATAGATGTTCCCGGCTATGGCTATGCAACCACTGATAAAAAGACTCAAGCAAAATTTGGAATGATGATTGAAGAGTATCTTGAAAAAAGAAAAGAACTAGTTCGTGTTTTTATGTTAGTTGATTTTAGACATAAACCCACTGAAGATGACCTTTTAATGTATAACTATTTAAAATATTTTAATCTACCCGTAACAATTGTCGCCACCAAAGCTGATAAAGTAAGTGGTAGTAAAAAACAAAAAAATCTAAAAACAATTCTAGATACTCTTGATTTAGTTGTAGGTGATGACTTAGTAGTATTTTCAAGTGTTACTAAATTAGGTGTTAAAGAAGTTTTAAATAAAATAGAAAGTTTAGTAGTGGAAACTATCTAAACTTTTTTCATATATTAAATTAGGTGAATATATGAATATAACATTAAAATCTAAAAACAGCTATAAAATATTTCTCAATAGCTTATATATAAAAAATTTAAATATAAAATCAAAAGAAGCCCTTATCGACTATGTAAAAAATTTTCTTATGAAAAAAAAGCAATTTCTTAATTTAAAAGGCTTTTATAAAGTTATAGTTTATGTTAAAGAAAAGATTGGTTTATTCTTAGATATTATAAAAATAGAAGATAGTAGTTTTTTTAATACTTTAGATCTTAGAATTATTATAAACTTAGATTGTGAAGTTTATTATGAAACAGAAGATTATTTTTTAATTGAAAATGCAAAAAATATTTTTTATAAATCTAAGTATTATTATTGTCCAGTCGATGAAAACTTTACTTTTGATTACAAAAAATTAGAATTTGGTAGATTTATTTTTGGTAATGAAATTACAAATTTATTAAAAGATATTAACATTTTATGATACAATAAATTAAGGTGATACTATGACTAATAGAAAAAAATTTTTTATAGTGTTTATATTTATATTAATAGATTCTTTTTTACTAATAAGTTTTTTAGTTATTAGAGATGCTACCCTTGAAAACACCCTTCGAAAAGAAATTGCTTCTCTCCAAACATTAGATATAACAAAAGATTGTTATAATACTAAAATAAAAAGTAGAGGCAACTATGCTTTAATAGAAAAGACCATAAAAACTTATTTGGATAATTATGCTAAAAATTTTCAAGAAATTTTAAACATATTAAATGATGATAATTTTAAAAATTTATTATCTGCTAATAATTATTTGCAAGATGGACCTAATTTTACTCATTCATTTTCTTATATCAATGACACAAAAATCGCTTTTAATAAAAAAATTGATAATCTTATATTAGATTGCAATGAAGAAAAAATTAAGAATTACATTAATACAGTTTTAGTTGATCCCTACTATATTAATTTATATCAAGAACTTATGTTAACTGAAAATACAACTCAAGAATTTATTGAATCTAGAAAAATTTTAGAAGAAACTAAAACTAAAATAAATAATATTTTAGATGTTAGTAAAGATTTATTTACTTTCTTAAAAGCCACTTCTTCAAATTGGAAAATTGAAAATGGCGAAATAAAATTTCAAACACAAGAATTACTAAATGAATATATAAAATATACTAATCAAATTTTAAATAAAGAATAAATTAAAAAAGGCCTAGCCTTTTTCTTTTTTTAAATAACTATAGCAATCATATTATTTGAGCCTTTATTAACAACTTTAGTTAATGTTGTTTGCAATTTAAATCTAATATTATCAGGCATCATATTTATCTTAGACTGAATACCTTCTTGTACAATAGAATCTAAACTTCTCCCAAATATTTCACTTTTCCAAATTTCATTAGGACTTTTTTCTTGATCTTTAACTAAATAATCAATTAATTCTTTACTTTGAAGTTCACTACCAATAATTGGTTCAAAAGTTGACTCTACATCGACTCTAATCATATGAATAGATGGTGCTACTGCTTTTAACTTAACACCATATCTTGGTCCTTGTTTTACAATTTCTGGTTTATCTAGTTTCATATCCGCAATTGAAGGAGTTGCAACTCCATAGCCAGTCTGTTTAACCATTTTTAATGCATATTTAATTTGATCATATTCTTTTTTAGCAACCGTAAATTCTTGAAATAAAGAAAGTAAATCAGCCTTATTTTTAATATCCACTTGAATTATATCGGTTAATACTTTGTTATATAGATTTGCCTTAGCAGTTAAATTTACCGTAACTATTCCCGTTGAAGAATCAACATCAGATAAATAACATTTTTCAATTAACTCATTTTCTAAAAAATGATTAGTAATTTTTTCAATATCACGTAGTTTATCAATTTCCACAACACTTTCTCTAATAGAATCAATATAAGATTTTTTAATAGGATTATCTGGATTTAATATAGCAATCCATTCTGGCATATTAATTTTAACTTCCAATACTGGAAACTCATATAAAGCTTCTCTTAAAATATTGTACATATCTTTTTCATTCATAGCTTCAACGCTAATAGGTAATACTGGTACATTATGTTCATTACGTAAAGACTCCGCCAATTTTTCTGTATCAGGTAATGTAGGATGTACAGAATTTAAAATAACTATAAAAGGTTTGCCAATACTTTTTAACTCCTCAATAACTCTTTTTTCAGCATCAACATAATCATTTCTTTGAAACTCACCTATTGAACCATCAGAAGTCATTACAATTCCTATAGTAGAATGATCTTTTATTACTTTTTCAGTCCCAATTTCCGCCGCTTCAACAAAAGGAATTTCTTCATTGTACCATGGTGTTTTTACCATTCTTGGCCCATTTTCATCAGTTGCCCCTATAGCATTGTCAATCATATATCCTACACAATCAATAAGCCGTATATTACAATCAAAATCATCAATATGAATTTTTGCACTATTATTAGGAACAAATTTTGGCTCGGTAGTCATAATTGTTTTTCCTGCCGCACTTTGAGGAATTTCATCCAAAGCTCTTTTTCTTTCATACTCATCCTCTATATTTGGCACAATTAAAGTTTCTACCATTCTTTTTATAAAAGTAGATTTCCCCGTTCGTACAGCCCCAACAACTCCTAAATAAATATCTCCTCCACTTCTCTTAGCAATATTTTTTATTATTTCATATTTTTCCATAAATCTTCTCCTTATATAAAAAATTTATGACAAAAATATAAAAAAAGAACAAAATAATTTTAATTGCCACATCTTTTTAATTACTATTAAATTTTCTTCAAACTAAAAAAGCTTACTAAGCTTTTTAAAACATTTTATCTATATTTTTAGGTACTTGATCTTTAATAATAGTATTTATAATTTTATCTTCTTTTTCTTTTGAGACTTCTTTTCCAGTCATATTACTTATATCTTTTATAACCTCCCGTAACGTCTTTTCATCTTTCATATCCGATTCTTGTAGCTTTTTAGCCAAACTCATAATAGTATCTTTATCTACATTTGTCTTTTTTTGAACTCTATTAAAAAAATTATCGCCAAACATAAAAACCTCCTATACTAAATTATATGAGGAGATTTTTATTTATGTTAAAATTATTTCATCTTAGCCAAAGCGGCACACCTTTTATTAAATTCTTCTAATGATATTGTACCATTATTAAGTCTTTCTTGTAACATTGCTAAACTTTTAGTACGCATGTCATTTTTACTAGTTGGATCACTATGCTGCAATGTAGAAATACCCTCTACAAAATTTCCATTTTTTACTACTTTATTATTACCCACTTGTTCAATTTTTTTTTGAAATTTATTATTTTCATTTAAAATATTTTTATTTAATCCACTAATTCCTTTTATTTTATCATTATTATTAAAATTATTATTTGAATTACCTATTATCATTATTCTTCACCACTTCGATTCTTAAATTGTAAAACAATTGGTGTCCCTGTAAAATCAAAGTTCTCCCGTATTTTATTTTCTAAATATCTCTCATAAGAAAAATGAACTAATCCCTTATTATTAACTCTAAAAGTAAATTTAGGAGGTTTAATTCCACTTTGAGAAGTAAAATATATTTTTAATCTTTTTCCTTTATATGAAGGAGGCAAATTTAACTGATAAGCATCTACTATAACATCATTTAAAATACTAGTTGGAATACTTTTATCAATATTATTAGCCACTTTAATAACTTCAGGCATCAAAGTATGAATTCTTTTTTTAGTTAAAGCTGATAAAAATACAACTGGAGCATATGTTGCGAACTGAAATTCACTACGCATTAATTTTTCATATTCCATTATAGTCATATCTTTTACAGTATCCCACTTGTTTACAACAAAAATTAAGCCCTTACCTCTTTCAATAGCATATCCCGCAATATGTTTATCATGTTCAGTAATACCTTCAGAAGCATCAATTACAACTAAACAAATATCACTTCTATCTATAGCCTTTAAAGACCTAATTAAACTATATTTTTCTACCGCTTCAAAAACTTTTCCTTTTTTTCGCATCCCAGCAGTATCAATAAGAATATATTCTTCATTATTATATTTTAAAACTGAATCAATTGAATCTCTAGTAGTACCTGCAACATTAGAAACAACTACTCTTTCTTCATTAAGTAATGCATTCATTAAACTGCTTTTACCTACATTAGGTCTACCAATAATTGAAAACTTTAATCTAGTATCAACTTTTTCTTCATAATTTACAAAATCTTTAGTAATTGCCTCTAATAACTCAACATATCCCTTATTATGAATACTACTAATAGGAATATATTCATCAAATCCTAATTCATAAAAATCATAAATATTTTCCATTGCCTCTTTTGCATCAATCTTATTAATTGCAACAATAACCTTTTTATTAGATTTACGTAAAATATCTCTAACTATTAAATCATTAGCTGTTAATCCTTCTTTTCCATCTACAATAAAAACAACCACATCTGCTTCTTTAATAGCAATTAACGCTTGCATTTTAATTTCTTCATTAAAACTCATCTTAGAAGCATCTATTCCGCCAGTATCAATTAAATAAAATCTTTTCTTATTATAAGTTGCTTCTTGATAAATTCTATCTCTAGTAACACCAGGTAAATCTTCAATAATAGCAATCTGTTTACCGACAATTTTATTAAATAATGTACTTTTACCTACATTAGGACGACCTACTAAAGCCACTGTTGGTATAGCCATATTATCCCCTCCGATGCCTAATTATATCATAAATTACTTATTAATTAAAGCTTAATCTTTAACAATATCATATGTATCTCTTGCAATCATTAATTCTTCATCAGTACCAAGCACATATACAGGTACTTTAGAATCTTTTGTTGAAATAATTCCTTCCATTCCTTTTCTAACCATAAATCCATTATTTATATTATCATCTATTTTAATTCCTAATGGTTCAAGTTTCTTAATAATTTCTCTTCTAATAATATCATCATTTTCTCCAACACCTGCCGTAAAACATATAGCATCAACTTGACCCTTTAATTTTAAATAATATTTAGCAATATAATCAGCCATTCTTGTTGTATACATATTAACACCTAAAACAGCTTTTTCCTCTCCTGCTACAAATTTATCATCTATATCTCGTAAATCACTAAAACCAACTATTCCTTGAAGCCCACTTTCTTTATTTAGTTTATTTTCAACATCCTCTAAAGATAAATCTGCTTTTTTCATTAAGTAACTGATAATACTATAATCTATATCCCCTGAACGAGTACCCATCATAACTCCTGCATTAGGTGTAAAGCCCATTGTTGTATCAAGACATTTTCCTTCTTTAATAGCACTAATTGATGCTCCACTTCCAATATGACAAATAATTAAATTTGCTTTTTTATTTAACATATTAGATAATTTTTCACTAATAAATTTATGACTCATTCCATGAAAACCATATTTACGAACTTCATATTTTTGATACCATTCATATGGTACAGGATAAAGATAAGCTTCTTCATCCATTGTTTGATGAAAGGCAGTATCAAAACAAGCCACCATTTTAGCATTAGGAATATTACTCTTAAAAGCCTCAATTCCCTTTAAAGCTGCTGGATTATGAAGAGGAGCCAAATCTTTCAATAAAGAAATATCTTTAATAACATCATCTGTAATTAATACACTGCTAGCATATTTACTACCACCATGTACAACACGATGTCCAACTGCTTCAATTTCAGCTAATGATTTTACTATATTATTTTTTACCAATTGCTCAAGTAAAACTCGTGCCGCATCATTATGATCTTTTAATTCAACTTCTTCTTTTACTTCTTTTCCATCAAATTTAATAGCAAAATGAGAACCTTCAATTCCAATTCTTTCAAAATTTCCTTTTACAATAACTTTTTCCTCAGGCATTTCATACATTCTAAATTTTAAAGTACTACTACCTGCATTAACACTTAATAATTTCATATATTCCTCTCTTTCTTTCGTACTCATATAATATCAAAAAAACATTAAAAATTCAATAAAAAAGATAGATCTATAAAATCATAAATCTATCTTTGAATTACATTATTAATTACTTACTATTTACCACTCTTTTTACTACGTGATTTACTGTTAGATTTTGAATTAGAGCTGTTATTTTGTCTTTGTTGTCTCATTCCATTTTCAACTAATCTTTTAGTAATTTCTCCTCCTACTGAACCATTATCACGGCTAGTAGAATCAGCTCCTAAGTTTACACCAAATTCATTAGCAATTTCGTATTTCATTTTTTCAACTGCTTGTTTTGAACCTGGAACTCTAACTTTTTTAGATTCATTTTTTGACATAATTTCACCTCCCACATTAATAGGTTGTGAAATTATTAAAATTTAATACTAATTTTTAAATGGTAAATTATAACAAATCTTCAAATTCATTAGTATCACTAACTTTTATCGTATTTAATTCTCTAAGACAAGTATCTATCATTTCCTCATAGTTAAATTTATTCTCTTCAGCAAGCGCAACTTCAAGTTTAGGATTTATTATAGGATGTTTTGGTACAAAAACAGTACAACAATCTTCAAATGGTAATATACTTATATCATATGTATCAATTTTTCTAGCAATATCTATTATTTCTAATTTATCTAAACAAGCAACAGGTCTTATTACTGGTATATTAGTAACTTGATTAATAACCTTCATACTAGTTAATGTTTGACTAGCAACTTGTCCAATAGATTCTCCATTTATAATAACATACCCCTTATGCATATTAACAATTTTTTCCATAATTCTATACATCATTCTTCGCATAATAGTAATACAATAATCCCCTCGACAATTTTTATATATAGCTTCTTGTATAGGTGTAAAATTAACTATATGTAAATTTATACTATCACAATACTTAACTAACTTTTTAGTTAAATCAATAACTTTTTGGCGGGCATTTAAACTAGTATGTGGAATAGCTTCAAAATAAACAGCATCCAAAGAAATACCTCTTTTCATTGCCAAATAACCCGCAACTGGTGAATCAATTCCTCCACTAAGCATCAGCATCCCTCGAGCTTGACTTCCTACAGGATATCCTCCACTACCTTTAAAACCATTAAAATAAATATAAGTATTTTTTTCTCTTATTTCAACATGAATAAACAACTCAGGATTATGAACATCTACTGAAACATTAGCCATGTTTTTTAAAATCATTCCTCCTAAAATTTTATTCATCTCTTGACTATGAATGTCAAAATTTTTATCACATCTTTTAGTTTCCACTTTAAATGTGGAAAAACTTTCTTTTTTCACTATTTCCAAAATATTTTTCTTAATTTCTTCTAACGAACTAGAAACAATATAAGCAATATGATACATATGAATACCAAAAATTTTATCAATAATATTCTTTATCTCAGCAAATTCTCTATCTTCAAATTCAATATACATTCTTGCCCTATCTTTACTTATATTAACTGAAAAACCAACTAATTTCTTTTTTAAATTTTTAAATAGTGTATTTATAAAAAAATTTCTATTACCTTTTTTAGTAGTTAATTCCCCATATTTTATTAAAATAACTCTATTCATAGTATTCCTCCAACATGCATATTTTATCATAAAACCAAAAAAAAAGATACTAAGTATTATATATCATTTATCATAAATCTTTAGTAACTTTTTATAAATTTCTTTATCCACACATGAAGCTGCTTTAATAGATAAATCCAAAGCTAAATTATACTCTCCTTTATAAAACTTATCTACAGCCTCATCCAACTCCTTATTAATTTCATCATAAACACTTCTATATCTATTAGTATAAACAATTGCCATTTCAGCTAATTGCGCAGTTTTTATCATTTCATTAGTTGTATTATATAATTTAAGAACCAAATCTCTAGCTGTATCAACACGCGTATTTAATGTCTTAATAACAATTGGTTTCTTTTCTAATTCCTTTATTACTTCTCCCACTGCTTCATTAGCTTCTGCTAATTGAACAAAATAATTATCTGTAATAATAGGTAATTTATAACTACGCATTTTACTTTTACATTTCTTTAAAAATTCTTGAATTTCATCTAATTGCTCTCTAGCTCTTTCTTCATCATCATACATATTTCCTAAAGACTTTAAAGCTTTATCAAACTCATCTTCCATATCTTTTAATCTAATAGTTAAACTTTCTATATCCTTACTTAATAAAGAATATGGAGTTGATTTAGCTTCTTCTTTAGATAACATAATTTTATAATCATCATTAATAGCTACTAATACTTTCTTTACTTCATGAATAATATCAATATCTGAATCTTCTAAGTCATATAAATTCTTAATATCATCTAATTGTTTATAAACATCACTTACTAAATTATTAGTTTTTAAAAGTTTCTCTTTAAAATCTTTATTAGTTTCCTCATACACTTTTTTAGCTAAGCGCTCTTTTTCAAAATCTATAAATAAAGAATCATAATATTCAAGCATTGTTCTTAAATCAAACATACAGCCTTCTAAATTAAGAACCTTAACTTTATCAAGAATTGTACCAATAGTCTTTTTTGACTCTGTAATATTATATTCAATATTTAAATATTCTAACGGATATCCCTTTTTCACCATTTCAGCATGTGTTCTAGCTATTTCTTCCATTCGATTAGGAATAACTTGATTAGCCATTAATAAAACATCAGGAGCTTCATTTACAATAATTTCCATATGATCAATCATTGTATCTAAAGCCTTAACAATATGAACAACTTCATTATATTCATTTTCTTCCATTACTTTTTCAAAATCTAAAAATCTTCTTTCAATATTTTCAAGTTGCATTTCAATTTCATCTTGCATAGATTCATATAACTGCTTATGATTTTGAAATTCTTTATTCAAAAGACGATATTTTGACTTTAACTTAGTAACAATTGCTCTATATTTTTCTTCACTTAAAGTTATATCTTTGATTTCATCTAATAAATGCTCTATAGCCTCTTTTACTTTATAAATCTCTATCTCTATTTTAGCTATCTTATCTTTACATATTTTATAATCCTTTTTATCTATAAAAGCATCTAAATCTAAAAACATATCATCAATTAAAGTTAATCTCTTTTCTTTAATATAAAGAAACTTCTCTTGCCACTTATTATATTTTTCTTCCATCTTATCATTTTTAATAATAGGCTCTACTTTAGATAATTCTAATGAAATAGGAGTACTAGCTACCAAATTTCTTTGAACTTCTAAATCTTTTAATATTTTCTTATAATATTTTCTTTTCATATTTGCGACTACATAGAGAATAATAGCAAGAAAAATAATACATCCAATTACTATTGAACTAACAATTAAAATTCTTCCTTGCATATCTTCACCTCTATTCTCATTCTATTTTATCATTAATAATAACAATTTTCTACATTTTTTATATTTTTTTTAATTATCTGATATTCCTTTTAAAATCAAGAAAAGCTTGACATTTTATAGTGATTTTCATATAATTAATATTGCAAATTCTTGAAACAGCAAATTTAGAATGTTTTAATGTGTTTTTCAATATAATTTAGTAACCATTGCTGTTTACGCGAACAAATAAGAAAAACTCCCTAAAATATGACTAAATTATTTCAGTGAAATTGTAATAATATAGAAAGGAGAATAATATGTCAAGATATACTGGTTCAAGTTATAAACAAGCTCGTCGTGTAGGATTTTCTATTAGTGAAACAGGTAAAGAATTAGTTCGTAAGCCATATGGTCCTGGACAACATGGAAATGACCGTCGTGGAAAATTATCTGATTATGGAACACAATTAAAAGAAAAGCAAAAAGTACGTTTCATGTATGGTGTTAATGAAAGACAATTTAGAAAGACTTTTGATGAAGCTGCTAAATTAAAAGGTATTCATGGTACTAATTTCTTAAGACTTTTAGAATCACGCTTAGATAATTTAGTTTATCGTATTGGTTTTTCAACTACTCGTCGTGGAGCTAGACAATTAGTTAACCATGGTCATATTACTGTAAATGGTAAAAAAGTTGATATTCCATCTTACAGATGTAAAGTTGGAGATGTTATATCATTAAAAGATGATGACAAAGAGTTAAAAGTTGTTAATGAATCTTTAGCTAAAATTACAAAACGTGTTGAATTTATTAATTATGATGAAAATAAAAAAGCAGCAACTTATGTTAGATTACCAGAAAGAAATGAATTAAATGCTGATATTAATGAATCATTAATAGTAGAATTTTATAACAAATAAAAATAAATTAACAAAAAGGATTGTTCTTATGTTTAGAGGAACAATCCTTTTTACTTTTATTTAAAAATTTATTATTTTTTTCATACTTTTTATTTTTTATTTTTACTAATAACATTGTCTGTATTTCAGTTCACTTCTTTGACAACTATATTTATGATTATCTACTTTATCAGTTAAATAAAAATATGAATCATATACATGATAATAATAAAATGATGAGTACTCATTAGTTTCACTGTTTAAAGAAATAACTATATTATAATTAACTTCTAAATCTTCCAATTCAGTTATAAGTTCTTTAGAATACTTTTGATTTAAGTCTTTCGCATCAGTTTCATTTTTAGCTTCAATAAAAAGCTTAACCCAAGTATATCCACTTTTCATTCCATCATCATATATATCTTTTTTAATATTCTTAAAATAATCTTTAATATTACCATCATATTTATTTGGTGTTCTTAGTACATCTGCTTCTAATAAATCAATTTTTATTTCATTTATATAATTAAATTTAGTATTCAAATATTTTAAAAACTCCTCATATATTTGATTATATTGATAGTTATCCCCATAAGAATTTTCAACTGGATTATACTTTATTATAACTTCTTTATTATTATAACTAATATACAAGTAGTTTTCACCACAATCATCAAGACATGTATCATCTTTTCCATATAATTTATTACGATTTATTTTTATATTTTTTTTATTTATATTATATTTGTTAGTAAAATATTCAATAGCATTATTAGTTATTTTTCTTTTTTCTAATACTGAAGTCCCACAGCCTGTTAAAATAATTATTATAGTAAAAGTAATCAATAATCTTGATAATATTTTCATCATTTTTATTATTCTCCTCTTATTAGTTATCTATGATAAATTAATTATAAATCGAGTAGGAGACAGTGACTAACTGCCGTCCTCTCACACCACCGTACGTACCGTTCGGTATACGGCGGTTCG
>CANRGD010000031.1 GCA_947630105.1 uncultured Bacilli bacterium
AACAAAGGGTTTGGGAGATTTTGACTTTATAAAACTGATAAATTCAGGATTATAATGTTTTTTTGACCTTTTTACAATAATTAATAGCAAATTTTTTATTTTTGAATATTTTATAATGGTGATGTATTATTTTATTAAATTTTTTTACAGACCTTAATCCAATTTATCAATCATTAGTGGCAGGAATTTTTACTTGGACTGTTACTTTATTAGGAGCCGCTATTGTTTTCTTTTTTAAAAATGTAAAAAAAGGAATTATGGATGCATTGTTGGGATTTTCTGCTGGTGTTATGATTGCGGCTTCTTTTTGGTCTTTATTAAATCCTGCTATTGAAATGGCTAATAATCTTAAAATGGTAGCTTGGTTAGTAGTATTCTTAGGTTTTTTTGGTGGAGGACTTTTACTTTTTTTAGGAGATAAAGGATATTCTTTTTTTGCTAATAAAAAAAATATTGCAGAAAATAAAAATAAACGGGTTTTTATGCTTATTTTTTCTATTGTATTACATAATATACCAGAAGGACTTGTTATTGGATTTGCATTTGGAGCAATTGCTTATAATATGACTGGAGCTACTTTAATTTCAGCAATAACTTTAGCTTTAGGAATAGGATTACAAAATTTTCCTGAAGGCAGTGCTGTTAGTTTACCGCTTAGAAGAGAAGGTTTTTCTAGATGGAAAGCATTCTTTTATGGACAACTAAGTGGAATAGTTGAACCAATTTCGGCAGTTTTGGGGGCTATTTTGGTTTTAAAAATTCAAACTTTATTGCCTTTTATGTTATCTTTTGCTGCTGGGGCTATGATATATGTAGTAGTGGAGGAATTAATACCTGAAAGTCAAGCTAATAAGAAAAAGGATTTAATGGCTTTATTTACTTTAATTGGTTTTTCTATAATGATGATTTTGGATGTAGCATTAGGTTAAAAAAAGGAACTTTTAAAGTTCCTTTTTTAAATATAATTCTTCATCTTTTTCTAAATATATTCCATATAAATCTGTTTTAGGGCAAACAAAAATTAATTGGGGAAATTTTGTTTCTTTTTGTTCTTCTTTGTTTTCTTGCTCTGGCTTTTGTTCGGGAGGCTTTGGAGTGTTATTTTCTAAATTGTTTGAGGTATTAGGTGATTCTGTTTCTATATTATCGGGTACTAATAATTTAAAATTATAATTATGATTATCAATTATTTCCATATTTGGATCAATCCATAGACAATCTTCTGGTTTTTTGGCATTATTTATAGACCAAAAGCCTGAGGCATTTTGAAACCAACCACTTCCACTAAATTTTCCTAAACCACATTCAAAATGACAATGATTACCTGAGGAATTACCTTTTGTTCCTTCAGAATAAAATTCTTCATATTGATTAATTCTTTTTCCAACAAATAAATTACTAACATCATTAGAATGAGCAAACATGATGGTCATATAATCAATTGTTCCATCAGGATATTCAACTTTATCAACACTTTCTAGCCAAACTTCATTAGCATCATTTTGATATATTTTTTTAATTATTCCTGTAAAGGGAGCTCTAATTTTACTGATTGCTGTAGTTTTGCCAGCTTCATCAATAGCATAACTGTTTTTATGTGTCCCTTCTTCATAACCTTGTGTTATCCTCATAGTAGTAGTCGGATAAATTGGTTTTTCCATATTATTTATCCTCCTTGTTTATTATATTTTCTTCGGGTATAGAAATTGTTTTTTTGGTAACAATTTCAGCATATGAGGATAATTTTCCTTCTAATGTTTTATAAATAGTATCTGCTCCCAAAAAAGAGAATAATCCTACCCATAAACTTGTGGGAAAACTTATATCGGTAAATGTTATGCAAAATATAATTCCTATTAGCAGGTTTATTACAAAGGAATAGAGTGTAATATATTTGCTTTTTTTAAAATGCTTTTTTGTTTTTTGAATAAAAGTACAGGTTATGGCACTTAAAGCTATGGATATGATTAAAATTTTTTGTAAATATTCTAATTTTAGCATAAATCCCTCCTCAATTTAATATATGTTTTTTTGGTGGAGGTAACAATTTTATTTAACTAGTTTTAACAAAATAATTATAAATTAAAGCTTTTAAATATAAAATTTTAATTTATATCTTTCTTTATTCATAAAGCTACTTTTTTAGTAACAAGCAAAAAAGCCTATAAAAATAGGCTTTTGGAAACAATCTAATAATTTTAACGTTTTGAAAATTGTGGTGCACGACGTGCTTTCTTTAATCCTGGTTTTTTACGTTCTTTTTTACGTGAATCTCTTGTAATCATTCCTGCTACTTTAAGAGTTTTTCTAAAACTATTTTCAGAATCAGCCGGAGTTGCTTTATCATATTCTAATAAAGCTTTAGTTATTCCTAAACGCATTGCTCCTGTTTGTCCTTGAAATCCACCACCAGTTACTTTTGCATCTACATCAAAAATTTCAGCTGTATTTGTAAGTACTAATGGTTGAGATAAATCCATAACGCATATTTCTGATGGAAAATACTCTCTTACGTCTTTTCCATTTACAGTTATTTTTCCTGTTCCTGATGTTAATGTAACTCTAGCAATACTTGTTTTTCTATGTCCTGTTCCAGTATAAATATTTTTCTTTTCTTTCGCCATAACCTAACTCCTCCTATTTAACTTCAAGCACTTCTGGCTTTTGAGCTTCATGCTTGTGTTCATTTCCTTCATAAACAAATAATTTTTTATACATTTGTCTTCCTAATCTATTGTGAGGAAGCATTCCTTTTACGGCTCTTTCAATCATTTCAACAGGATATTTTTCTTTCATAACTTTAGCTGTTCTTTCTCTTAGTCCACCTTGATACATAGAGTGATTATAATACATTTTATTTTCTAATTTATTACCAGTTAATACTACTTTTTTAGCATTAATTATAATAATATTATCTCCACAATCTATGTGTGGGGTAAATGTAGGCTTATGTTTTCCACGTAAATATGTAGCGGCTAGTGAAGCTACTCTACCTAATGGTTTTCCTTCAGCATCAATTACATACCACTTATGTTCAACTGTTTCTTTTTTTTGCATATAACTTGTCATATTTTTCTCCTTTTACTTAAATTAGACTTTCCCACAGTCTAATTTATGTGGGGATTTAAATGTACCGATTAAAATTATACTAAAAAAGGTATTAAAAAGCAATACTTTTTACTATTTTTTTTATTATAACAATTGATTTTTCGTTCTTATAAAATAAATATTAATTTAATTTTCTATTGGTATTTTATTATAAATAATTTTATTTAAATATAAGCCTTCTGGTGGAGCTGTTTTTCCAAGTTTATCTCGATTTTTACTTTTTAAAATTTTATCCACAGCTTTTGGGGAAAGTTTATTTTCTCCAACTTTGATTAAAATTCCTATCATATTTCTAACTTGATATCTTAAAAAACCATTTCCATTAAAAGTAAAAATTAAAATATTTCTTTTTCTTTTTACTTTAGCAGAAAAAATTGTTCTAATACAATTACTTTTTTCTTTATTATCTGTTACAAAGGCTCTAAAATCATGAGTTCCTTTAAAATACTTAATAGCTCTTTTTATTTTTTTGATATTTAGAGAATGATTATATTGAAAAACATAATTTCTTTGGATGGGATTATATTCTCCCATATTTAAATAATACTTATACTCTTTTTCTTTTACATTATAGCGAGCATGAAAATCAGGGCTTACTTTTTTGACATTAATAATATGAATGTCTGGTGGTAAATTACTATTTAAAGCTCTTTTTAATTTATATTCTGTAATTTCAATAGATAGATCTACATGGGCATATTGACATAGCGCATGAACTTTTTTATCTGTTCGTCCTGTTGCTGTAATTTGAGTGTAATTATCATTATTTATCTTTTGTAAAGCTTCTTCTAGTCTTCTTTGAATTGTATCTTTATTAGGTTGTCTTTGAAAACCAATATAATTACTTCCATCATAGGAAAATTTTATTAAAAAGCGCATATTATTCCTTTCTTTAGATATGTTTATAAATATCTTTGATAATATCTCTAATATCTTTATGATAATCAAGTTTAACATTTTTAAGTTTTTTAGCTAAATAAGTAAACTCTATAATCTCTGGAACAGCAAAGTCGTTATTTTTTAGTTTTTCAACTTGGAAAAATATTTCTGTTGGAGGACCTTTAAAAAATATTTCATCATTTTTAAATAAAATAACTTCTGTTGTGTATTTATATAAAACATTACTATTAGATGACGCTAATATAATTGTTTTTTGATATTGATCTTTTAATTTTATTAATAAATTGATAATTTTTTTTTCATTTTTTAAGTCCATATTTTTAAATGGTTCATTAATAATTATTATTGTTGGATTATTAATAAGGGCAAGAGCCAAACTTATTAATTTTTTTTCAGATGTGGATAATGTTATATAATTTCTTTCTAAATAATTTGCAGAAAGGCCAACTATTTTTAAAGAATCAGTTATTTTTTTTATTAAGTTTTTAAAAATTAAATTTTTATTTTTTATTTCATATAAAAAGTAATCTTTTACTGTTGTTAAAAATGGTAGTATTGTTATGTCTTCTTTTATGTAGGATATTCTTTTTTGAAAAACATTTATATTTTCTTTAGTAACTTTATTTTCATTAAATAGGTATGTTCCTTTACTTAAGGTACTTAAACTTAATAAAGCTAAAAAATCTTCTATAGAATTACCTATTATACCTGTTATTAAATTGTTGTTTATTGTTAAATTTATTTCTTTATTTTTATAAATATACTTTTTTAATGTTATTTCCATAAAGTATTCACCATGTTTTCCATATTTAATTCTATTTCATTTAGTAAATCATAATCGGAAAGTTTAATCGATAAATCAATTATAAATGGTAATTCTAAGCCTATTTTATTTAAGATATTATCTTTTTTTAAAACCTCTAGAGGTGTGCCTTCTAAAAGTATGGAATTGTTTGATAAAACAATAAGATAATCTGTTTTTAATGTTGTGGATAGATTATTGGTAGTCATTATTATAGTTAATCCTTTTAGTTGAAAATATTTTAGTATTTCAATAATTTCATTAAACTCTTCATGTGTAAAATAACTATCTAAACTATCTAGCAATAATATTTTGGGACTTGTTAAAAGAGCTAAAAGCAATTGAATTTTAATGATTATTTTTTTTGATAAATTAGTTAAAAGAGACTTATTATAGCTTCTTAGTTTTAATTTTCTCATTAAATATGTATAAATTTCTTTATTTTCTGAAGATAAGTATAGCATTAGTTCATCTTCTAATTTCTTATGTTGAAAATATATTTCTAAAGGTATAACAGTTTTAACCTGTTGATAATAATTATCTAATTTATATTCTTCTAAAGATACATTATTAAAAAATAGGATATTTAAAGGAGTATTTTGTCCTGATAAAATTCTTATTAATGAGGTTTTACCACAATTATTTGGACCTGATATAGCATAAAATGTATTTTTAGTAAATTTTATATTAAAGTGATTAAAAATATTTAAGTAAGATAAATTTTTAAGTTCTAAGATTTTTTCTTGCATAATAATACTCCTTTTTGTTTTTATTGTATATTAGAACTTTAAAAATAATTTAGTGATTTTTTCTTTTTTGAATACGATAAATTATTCTTAAAAGTGTTTTATCGGAGACAAATCTGCTAAAAAATTTGGCACATTTCATTTTAAAACCAGGTATAATTAGCATTTTATTTTTAAACATATTATCTATTGCATATTTAGCAACATAAGAACTTGATAATGGTTTAACACTAAATTTTACACCCGCAACATTATTAAAGTTAGTGTCAACAGGGCCAGGACATAAAACGGAAATATGAATATTTTTCTTTTTCTTTTTTTCTTCATAATATAAGGCTTCTGTTAATTGATAAACATATGACTTTGTAGCATAATATGTACTCATTAATGGTCCTGGTTGAAAAGCTGCGGAAGATGCAACATTTAAGATATAGCCTGAATTTTTCTTTTCCATATCTTTTAATATAGATTTGGTTAATATATGTACGGCTTTGATATTAGTATTAATCATTTCTAACTCTTTAGTTAAGTCAGTATCTGCAAAAAAACCAAATTCTCCAAATCCAGCATTATTAATCAAGATATCAATATTTTCATTTTTTAAATATACATATAATTCTTTTACTTTTTGTTCATTAGCTAAATCTGCAACAATAATAGTTACTTTGGTATTTAGTTGTTCTTGTATAGTTTCTAATTTTTCTTTATTTCGGGCAACTAATATTAATTCATGTTTTTGTAAAGATAAATATTTGGCCATAGCTAAGCCTATGCCTGATGATGCTCCTGTTATTAAGACTTTCAAATTACCACCTCATTAGGGTTTCTTTTTTAAATTATATAATATTATTTAAAAAAATTAAAGATTTAAATAATAAAAAAGCAAGTATATTACTTACTATTTTCTTCTTTTTTATTTTTTTTAGATGATTTTTTATCAGTTTTTTTTGTTTCTTCAGCTGCTTTTGTTTCATCTACAAGTTTCAAAATAACCATTAAAGTATTATCGCCACGTCGCTCTGATAATTTTAAAATTTGTGTATATCCTCCATTGCGGTTTTCATAACGAGTTGCTAAATCATGAAATATTTTATCAACAACTTTTTTATCATTATGTAAGAATGCTAAAGCTTTACGACGAGAAACTAAATCGCCTTTTTTACCATAAGTTATCATTTTTTCAACAAACTTACGAACTTCTTTGGCTCTAGTTTCAGTAGTTTCGATACTTTCGTTTATAACTACTTGTTTAGTCATAGTTGCTAACATACTTTTTCTATGTTTATTGTCTACTCCTAATTTTCTATACATAATATTACCTCCTTCTAGTCATCATTGCGTAAAATTAGACCCATATCTCTAATCTTATCAAGTACTTCTTTAAGTGATTTTTTACCTAAATTTCTTATTTTCATCATATCAGATTCACTTTTATTTACTAAATCTTGTAAAGTATGTATACCTGCTCTTTTTAAACAATTATAAGCTCTTACTGAAAAATCTAAATCTTCAATTGATGTTTCTAGAGCTTTTACTTTTGGATCTTCTGTTTTTTCTATCATCATTCCACTAACATCAGCTATACTTGATAAATCTGTTAATATATTAAAATGCTCTATTAATATTCGAGATGCTAAGGCTATAGCTTCTTCTGGTTTAATTGATCCATTGGTCCATACATCTAATATTAATTTATCATAACTTTCATCTTGCCCAACACGAGCATTTCCTACTTCATATGAAACTCTTTCAATTGGAGAGTATAATGAATCAACTGCTATTTCTCCTACTTTTGATATATCATGTATTTTTTTATTATCCTCACTTCTAACATATCCACGACCATTAGTTACAGTCATTTCCATATTAAATGATGCCCCTTTAGCTAAAGTTGCAATTACTTTATCTTTATTAATTACTTCTATATCAGAATCACATTCAATATCACCAGCTGTTATTTCTCCTTCTTTTGTTGTATTAATGCGAACTACTTTTGGTTCTGTAGAATAATTTTTAAAAACTACTCCTTTTAAGTTTAAGATAATTGTTGTTACATCTTCATATACTCCATCAATAGTTTGAAATTCATGAAGAACACCTTCAATTTTTATACTACTAATTGCACTTCCTGGAAGAGATGATAGCATTACTCTTCTTAAGGCATTTCCTATTGTAGTACCAAAGCCTCTTTCTAATGGTTCTAATTCAAATCTTCCATAAAAATTGCTTTCTATAGAATCTGTAATTTTATATATTGGTTTTTCAAATTGTAACATGAAACTAACCTCCCTTTATTTTTTTTACAAGTTTTTAATTAACCACGTGGACGTTTTGGTGGACGACATCCATTATGTGGTATTGGTGTAACATCGGAAATTGATGTTACTTCTAAACCTGCAGTTTGTAATGAACGAATTGCCGTTTCACGACCTGGTCCTAATCCTTTAACGCGAACTTCAACTTTACGCATTCCCATATCATATGCAGCTTTTCCTGCAGCTTCAGCTGCCATTCCTGCTGCAAATGGTGTTGATTTTTTGCTACCTTTAAATCCTATTGCACCAGATGATGCCCAACTTATAACGTTTCCATCTTTATCAGTTATAGTAGTAATAGTGTTGTTAAATGTTGAATGTATATGTGCAATACCTTCAGGTACATTCTTTTTAACTTTCTTTTTTCTTGTTTTATAAGCCATAGGTTTTACCTCCTTTAAATTTTCTTATTTTAAACTACACTTTTTTCTTATTAGCAACTGTTTTACCTTTACCTTTACGAGTACGAGCATTACGATTAGTTCTTTGACCTCTTACAGGTAATCCTTTTTTATGACGGCTTCCTTGATATGAATTAATTTCCATTTTTGTTTTAATGTTCATGTTTACTTCACGACGTAGGTCACCTTCAGTTAAATGTTTGTTAATTTCATCACGGATTTTTATTAAATCTTCTTGTGATAAATCTTTTGTCTTAGTTTCTGGGTTGATTTTAGCTTCTTTAAGAATTTGTTTTGCTAAATTTCTTCCAATTCCATAAATATATGTTAATGAAATACATATATGTTTGTCATTAGGAATATCTACTCCTTTTATACGTGCCATTTAAATACACCTCCTAACCTTGTACTTGTTTGTGTTTTGGATTTTCACAAATAACTCTTATTTTGCCTTTACGTTTTACAATTTTACATTTTTCGCATATCTTTTTTACTGATGCTTTTACTTTCATAATATCCCTCCTATTATTTACGGTAGATAATTCGCCCACGTGTTAAATCATAAGGCGAAAGTTCTATCATTACGGTATCTCCTGCTAAGATGCGAATATAATTCATTCGTATTTTACCAGAAACGTGGGCTTCCACAATGTGTCCATTTTCAAGTTGAACTTTAAATTTTCCTCCTGGAATAATTTCTAGAACTTTACCTTCTATTTCAATCGTAGCTTCTTTTGCCATCTTTTCACTCTCCCGTTAATATTTCATATCCATCGGCGGTAACTACAATTGTGTGTTCAAAATGAGCTGATGGATGACCATCTAAAGTGTCTACTGTCCAATTATTATCATGAATATATATTTTGGGGCTTCCTAAAGTTAACATTGGTTCTATCGCTAATACCATTCCCTCTTTAATTCTAGGGCCTGTATTTTTTATTCCATAATTTGGAACTTCTGGATCTTCATGTACATCTGTTCCAACTCCATGCCCACATAATTCTTTGACAACTCCTAAATTATGTTTTTTGGCATATTCTTCTATGGCGTGACTTATATCCCCTATTCTATTACCAGGTTTTACTTGTTTTAAACCAACATATAGGGCTTGTTCTGTATGGCGAAGTAAAGATTCAACTTCAGGAGAAACTTGGCCTACTTTATATGTCCAGGCTGAATCTCCATGATATCCTTTATAACATGCTCCTATATCAATAGATACAATATCACCATTTTTTAAAACTCTGTCACTTGGAAAACCATGCACTACCTCTGAATTTATACTAATACATAAAGTACTTGGAAATCCTTCATAACCTTTAAAAGATGGGGTTGCCCCTTTACTTCTAATAAATTTTTCTGCTAATATATCTAACTCTTTAGTTTTTATTCCTTCTTTAATAAAAGGTTTTAAATATTGATGTGTCTGATAAACAATATTACCGGCAATCTTTAATAATTCAATTTCTCTTTTGCTTTTAATCGTAATCATTTTTTTCTCCAACACTAATAATATTTTCTATTTTTCTAAAGATATTTTCAATAGTATCATTTCCATCAATTTCTTTTAATACTTTTTTTTCTTTATAGTATTTTATTATGGGCTCTGTTTTTTCTATATATGTTTTATATCTTGTTTGAAATGATTCAATATTATCATCTGCTCTTTGAAACAATTTTCCCCCACAAATATCACAAATAGATTCTATTTGGGGAGCGTTTTCCTTTTCATTAATATTATAAATTGCTCCACAATCTTCGCATAAACGACGACCAACAATTCTTTTTTCAAGACTTTTTTCATCTATTGATATTAATATGACAATTCCAATATCGTAGCCTAGTCTCTTTAAAATTTTATCATATTCTTTGGCTTGCTCTAAATTTCTTGGAAAGCCATCTATTATATAGCCATTTTTACAATCTTCTCTGCTTAAGCGTTCTTCTATTAATTGATAAGTTATTTCATCTTTTACTAAATTTCCGCTAGCAACTGTTTCATATATGTATTTTCCAATTTCACTATCTTCTTTTGAAATTTCTCGTAAAATATCTCCTGTTGAAATATGTGGTATGTGATATTTTTCTACAATCAATTCAGCTTGAGTTCCTTTCCCTGCAGCAGGTGGAGCTATAAACATTATATTTTCCATAATTATCTTTTTCTATATCCCCTTTGATAGTTTCTTGTTAATATACTTCCTTCTAATTGTTTATAAGTTTCTAAGGCTACTCCTACAACAATAAGTAATCCTGTTCCACCAATTGATACTGAAGTTGGCAAACTAGTAACTTTAGAAAAGATTATTGGTAGTCCTGCAATTACTGATAGGAATACTGCTCCTAAAACTGTTAATCTTGATAAAATTTTACTAACATGTTGTTTTGTTTCTTCTCCTGGTCTTATACCTGGAATGTAGCCTCCATTTTCTTGTAAATTTTTAGCAAATTCATCTGGTTTAAGTTGAATAAATGTATAAAAATAAGCAAAAAAGAATATTAATACTACATATAGTACAAAGCCAACAGGTGTAGTATATGTTAAATATTTTTGAACAATTAGAGTAAAGCCATCTTTTTTTATAACTTGTGCAATTATACTTGGTACTGATAATAAGCTTGATGCAAATATAACTGGAATAACTCCTGCAGAATTAACTTTTATAGGCATAAAGCTTTGAGCGGCACTGCCATATGCTGATGTTGATTTATTAGCATATTGAATTGGTATACGTCTTTCAGATTCTTGGACAAAAATCACTCCAATAACGATTGCAAAATATATAATAACAAATAAAAGAAATTTTATTATACCAAATGTTATTATTTGTGCAGTTCCTTCAAAAGTTATTAAATTTTTGAAAGCATCAATAAACATTTGTGGTAAGGTTGCAATAATACCAGCCATAATTATTAAACTTAAGCCATTGCCAATACCTTTTAGAGATATTTGATCTCCAAGCCATAATAAGAATGCTGTTCCTGCTGTTAATACGGTAGCAATATACATATATTGAAGTGGTTCGCCTGTTTTTCCTAAGAATGCAAAGGAAAAGGCATATCCTTCAATGAAGGCAAAAGCTATTCCGATATATCTAGTTATTTGATTAATTTTTTGTCTACCAATTGCGCCTTGATTTCTTAATTCTGTAAAATATGGAATTATATCCATTTGTAATAATTGAACAATAATGGATGCAGTAATATATGGCATTACTCCTAGAGCAAATATTGAGAAGTTTTTTAAAGCTCCTCCACCCAAGGTATTAATTAATTCTAGGAAACCTAAATTACTAGTTAAATTTTCAGTACCTGGAACCCTAATAGAAATACCTAAAATAAAAATTAGTAAGGCTCCAAGAGTAAAATAAATTCTATGACGTAAATCTTTATTAGTTGAAGTAAATAGTTGCTTCATACTTTTAAACATCTTAGATCACCTCAGCTTTACTTCCAGCCTCTTTAATCTTTTTTAAAGCACTAGTTGAAAATTTAGAAGCTTGAATAGTTATTTTCTTTTCTAATTTTCCATTTCCTAATACTTTTATTCCATCTAATCCTTTTTTAATAATTCCAGCATCTTTTAATAATGTAGGTGTAACTACTGTACCATCTTCAAATTTATTTAAATCTGCTAAATTAATAACAGCATATCTTATTTTGAATCTAGCATTTGAAAAACCTCTTTTGGGAAGTCTTCTATATAATGGTAATTGTCCACCTTCAAATACTGGGTTGATACTACCACCACTACGTGCTTTTTGTCCTTTTTGACCACGTCCACTTGTTTTTCCAAGACCACTACCTGGACCATGTCCTACACGCTTTTTTTCATGAGTAGCACCGATATTTTTTTCTAATTCATGTAATTTCATTAATCTAATATCTCCTCTACTGTTTTTCCGCGAAGTGCTGCAACTTGTTCTGGAGTCTTAATTGACTTTAATGCATTTAATGCAGCAGTTGCCATATTTAATTTTGTTCTTGCTCCTAGTGATTTAGAGACAACATCACGAATTCCTGCTAATTCTAAGATAGCACGAACTGATCCACCAGCAATAACACCAGTACCTGCACTGGCAGGTTTGATAATTACTCTTGCAGCTCCTGCTGTTCCAATTGCTTCATGAGCAACTGTTCTTCCATCAATTAGAGGGATTGTGATAATATTTTTATTAGCATCTTGAATTGCTTTTTTGATTGCATCAGGTACTTCATTTGCTTTTCCAATACCTAATCCAACTTTACCTTTACGATCTCCTACAACAACTATAGCAGAATATCTTCTTTGACGTCCACCCTTATTTACTTTTACAACACTTTTGACGTCAATTACTAACTCTTCTAAAAGTTTGTCTTTGGATTCTTGAGTCTTTCTTTGCATATTACCCTCCTATTAGAATTCTAGTCCATTTTCACGTGCAGCTTCAGCTAAAGCTTTTACACGTCCGTGATAAAGGTATCCTCCTCTATCAAATACTACTTTTGTAATCTTTGCTTTTTTTGCTTTATCAGCAATAGCTTTTCCTACAATTTTGGCTGCTTCTACATTACTTCCATTTTTAATTTTTAAATCTTTATCTAATGAGGAAGCAGATACAAGAGTAGTTCTAGTTTCATCATCAATAATTTGTGCATAAATTCCTGTATTAGAACGAAATACACATAATCTTGGAGTAGCACTTGTTCCCATCATAGTAGAACGGATTCTTTTATGACGAACTAGGCGCATACTATTACGAGATTCTTTTTTGATCATATTTTCTTTCTCCCTTCCTACTTATTAAGCAGCTTTCTTGCCTTCTTTACGACGAATATGTTCGTCTTTGTAGCGAATACCTTTACCTTTATATGGTTCAGGTGGTCTTACTTTTCTAATGTTAGCAGCAAATTCGCCTACTTTAACTTTATCAATACCTTTTACAGTAATTTCTGTATTTCCATTAGCTTCTACTGAAAGTCCATCTGGAATTTCCATATTTACTGGATGTGAATATCCAGCATTAATAACTAATTTTTTTCCTTGAACATTGAAACGATAACCAACACCTATTATTTCTAGTTGTTTTTCGTATCCTTTTGTAACACCTATAATCATATTATTAATAAGGGCATTCATAGTACCATGCATAGCTTTAAAATTATCATTTTTGCGTTCTAATGTAATTTTATTTTCTTCTTGTTTCATGGTAATACCTTTTAGCATTGGTTGTTCTAGGGAACCTTTTGGTCCTTTTACAGTTACAATGTTATCAACATTTTCAACAGTAACTCCTTCTGGAACTGTAATTATACGATTTCCAATACGGCTCATAATGACACCTCCTTATATTTTTTTAATTACCAAATATAAGCTAGAACTTCTCCACCTATATTTTGTTTACGAGCTTCTTTATCAGTCATAATTCCTTTAGATGTTGAAATAATTGCTATTCCTAATCCATTAAGGACTTTAGGAATTTCATCATTTTTAGCATAAACACGAAGTCCTGGTTTGGAAATTCTTTTTAGCCCTGTGATAACTCTTTCTTTTTTGTTTGTATATTTTAAATTAACAATAATTGTTCCTTGAGTATCTTCTTTAACAATTTTATAATCTTTAATAAATCCTTCTTCTTTAAGAATTCTTGCTATTTCTTGTTTGATTTTAGAAGATGGGATACTTACTTCTTCATAACGCATTTGGTTGGCATTACGAATACGTGTTAGCATATCTGCTATTGTATCAGTTACTACTGCCATTTAATATTCCTCCTTTCCAATTACCAACTTGATTTTTTAACACCTGGTATTTGTCCTTTATAAGCTAATTCACGGAAGCAAATACGGCAGATTCCGAATTTACTCATAACTGCGTGTGG
>CANRGD010000032.1 GCA_947630105.1 uncultured Bacilli bacterium
GGTGCCGAAACCAGGACTTGAACCCGGAACCTACTGATTACAAGTCAGTTGCTCTACCAATTGAGCTATTTCGGCAACTATGGTGGGCGATATAGGACTCGAACCTGTGACCCCCTGCTTGTAAGGCAGGTGCTCTAACCAACTGAGCTAATCGCCCAAAATAAACCAGTTGACAGTATTAAATATACCAATTTATACTTAATTTGTCAATAAAAAATACCCTTTTTTATAATTTTTTTAATTGCTCCTCTAAAATTTCTTTTTCTTTTTCTTCAATCCATTGTTCCAATTTTACTTCTAATGTTGAAAATCCTTTTGGTGTTTCTACTATTTTAAAATAATTTCCTGCATCTTTTTGGCTATTATTTTCCTTAATACTTAATTTCAATTGACATTTTTTTTCATCAATTCCAATTATTTTTACTTTCAAAACATCTCCTAATTGAGCATAATCATTTATATTCTTTACAAATGAATTAGAAATTTCAGAAATATGTATCAATCCACTATACTTATTATTAACATTTACAAAAATTCCATACCTTTCTATTCCTGAAACAACTACTTCAATTACATCACCAATCTTATAATTATACATTTAAAAATACACCTTCTTCGCAATTATATCATTTTTAAAACTAAAGGACAAGAAATAGTTTCTAATTTATAATTTAAAAAAGTGAACTATTAATAATATTAGCACTAAAAAAAATAATATGATATAATTTTAATGGTGAAATTATGAAAAACGAAACTGAATTAAAAATTATTGCTTTATTAGATAAAATACGTCCCTTTCTCATAAGTGATGGAGGTAATCTTGAATTTATAAAATATGAAAATAATGTTGTTTATGTAAAACTAACAGGGGCATGTAAAGATTGTGCTATGATTGATTTTACATTAAAAGATGGAATTGAAGAATTATTAATTAATGAAATTCCTGAAGTAAAAGAAGTAATAAATATTACGGATTAAGCCAATGAATATATGGTAAATCATTAGTAGTATTTAATATATCAAAAATTTGTTTTAAATAATTTTCATATTCCGTAGTTTTTACAACTACTTTTTTTAAATTATCTTCACTATCTTCATTATTTATAAGTTTCTCATATAAATCAAAATAATAACTTGGATATAATAATCTTGCGATCAATCTAATTTTTTCATCTCTACTAAACTTCATTTTTTTTAATAAATTAATTCCTTCCATAATATTATATTGATTATTATAAAAAGAAAGTTTTAAATATTCTGCAAAATCTCTTTCTCTTGAATCAATTTTAACATTTAAAGGATTATAAAAATCTTTTTCTGATACTCTTTTATGTTGTATATATAATTTGGGTAAATCATTAGATAAATTATAATTTAAATATGCAATAGCATTTTCTAGCATACCTATAAAATAATCAATACTTTCATCAATAACTTTATATTTTCCACTTATATGAACAATTTGATATTCCACAAAATCACATTTTTGTATCCACAAATTAACCCATGGAGAATATAAATCTTGCTTAGAAGAAACGATAGGGTTACTAATTTTAGAAATTAAATCAACTTTATTAAAATTCATTTTTAACAAAACATATTGATTAAAATTATATGGAGTTATTATAGAATTATCTTTATTAAAAACAAACTTGTAATACTCAGCTATATTTTTTGTAAATTCATATTGTTGCATTACTTCTTTTGCATCATAAATTTTTTGAAAAACATAAACATCTTCTTTGCATTTTATAAAAGCCTTATCTTTATACATTGTAATATTAATATTAATTAAACCATAATAATAAAGAATTGTATTTTTCATAAATATATCACTAATAAATTATATTCATTAAAAATTAAAATATAAAAAAATGACAAACTTTATTTAAAGTTTGCCCTTTTTTTATTTATGTCTCACACCTTCATCAAGTTCTACATTAACAGCTTGATTACCCATAAGATCTAACATGGCTTTTGTTAAATCTCTATTTCTTTGAGCATTACTACGATTTTCTTCTGCTCGTGATCTATTAAATTCTACATCCTCAGTTAATGCTGCTGCATATTCAGCAAGGATTTCTTTACTTGTTTTAATTCCTTCTAAAGATGATTCAACTTCAGCAGTACTTTCTCTAACATCTTCTTGAGACTTTTCTTGTTGTCTTTTTAATTCAACAACTCGATTCATTAATGCTCTTATTTCTTCAAATGAATCAGCTTTATCAATTGCTTTTGAAATATCCTCAACTGATGAATCTTCAAATAAAAATCTTTCTTCCATTGTAGTATCATTTCCTTCTTTTACAATTTGCTCATTATTACCTATAACATTTTCATTAAGACTAGGCATTATATAATTATAATAATTATCTAACTCAATCTTTGGAACATCAAAATCTATTTTACCAATTTTACCAACTTTTGTTTTATCTTCTTCAGAAATCTTATTTTCTTCTGAAGTTTTATCTTCTTCAAAAATATTATTTTCCTCTGGAGTTTTATCTTCATATTCATAAATATCAAGTTTTGCAGGTTTACCAGCTTTACTAATTAATATTTCGTTTTCAGAATTCTCTTTATCAGTTACCATTTTTACTTCTTCTGGAGAAATAGGAACAACACCATTCTCAATTGAATTATCTTGTTCTTGTTGCATATCACTTTCATTATTAGCATTACTACTTAATTCATCAGCACCAATACTATCAACATTTGCCCTTAAGTTTTGAATCATTTTACTTTTTAACTTTATTGCCCTAGATTTAACATTTCCCTTAGGCAAAATTTCCTTGCTTAAAAATACTATTTCTTCTTTTAGTCTAGTAATTACAGAAGTTTCTCCTACTTCTTCTTTCCTACTTAAACTTGGCTCTGAAACACTAACTTCTTCATTATTTTCTAAAGAAGTACTAGCATTAAATATTTGTTCATTAAAAGGAACAAATTTATCTTCTGCTTCTAACCGAAATTTTCTGAATTTTTTTATAATATTATTAAAAGTTTCTTGTTTAAATCTTATACTTCTTGTATCTTTAGAAATATTAAAATAGCCATTATAATCTCTATCTAAAAAACCAACTGCAGTACTCATATAACTAGCCTCCTACCTATTCGGACTTTGATAATTCTCTTAAAACATCTTTAATTCTATCCCATTCATCATTATCTTCTATACCTAATAATTTTACTTCACCAGAAGATCTATCAACATGTGATACATAAACTGTAACATTACCATTTTCATCTTTTTCATTTTTCGTATAAATAACATATTCTTTTTTAGTATCTTTAAATTCAAAAGCTAAAATAACTTCTACTTCTTCAATAGTTCCATCATCAGCAACTATTGACATCATCTTTTTTTCAATACCAGGATTTTCAACATTCATTAATAAAAGGCCTCCTTATTATTCATATAATACCATTTTACCATATTTTTTTATAAATACAAGAATTAATTAATTTTTTTTAATAAAAATGTTTTAGCTCCAAAACTACAATAATCTTTTTTATACTCTTCAATATACTTAATATCATTAATTTTTTTTACTTTTTTATTATTACTAGCATAAAAACCTTTTAATCTTAATTTTTCATAAGCATAATCACCAAAAATATAATCATAATCATCAAAATAATCTGTCAATTTTTCTTCTACATCTTCTTTATTTAAACAATTATTATCATTAAAAATAATTTCATATTCTTTATCATTTATGTTAATATTTTTCATACTCCACCTCAAAAATATTATACTATTTATCATCTAATTGTAAAGATGAATTATTTGAAACATTATCAAATCCTCCTATATAATAAGAAGGTATACTACCTTGAATAACCTCTATAATAAGTGGTACTTCCACAGTAATTTTTTGTTTTTTTGAAGAAACAGGCATAGTCGATTGCTCAACCACTTCAGTTACAATATATGATTCAATTACTAAATTATTTATCCCATAATTATTAACTTTAGTTTTTAAATTACTATTTATTTGCCCCACAAAACTCATTCTAACTGGAATAATTGGACCTACATTACCAAATAAAGTAGAGCCCCTAATTGATTCTAAAGTAATTTCATATAACACTCCATCTTTTATTTTCTTAAAATGACCTGTTTTTAAATTTAAAGAAAGTGGTAACTCCTCAATATTACCACTTTCCAACTTTAACAATTTAGTATGAATATTATTATTAACTTTATTTAATAAGGAATTAACCATTTTAGTATTATATGTTATTAACTGAATTTCATCATTATTATTTTTTTTAATATTAAATAAATCCCTCGTTATATCTTCCCCTACTAATTCATTAACTGATGTATTAACAATACTACTAACAATACGTTCTGCTTCCGAATCTATATAATTTTTAATAATAGGAGTTAATTTTCTATCTAATATTTCTAACAAAAAAAAAGAAGAAAATACTGTGAGTACAAGTAAAATAATAATTTTACTCTTTAAAGTTAAATGTTGCCTTTTTTTACTAATATAACATCCTCTCCTATTTTTGTAATATCTTTCCAATAAATCATAGTATCACTTTCCTTATTAAAAGAAAAAAAATTTTTTGTTTGTTCAATAATAAATGATTCAATAATACCATCTTCTTTAACATTAGCATCTATTATAGTTCCAATGTTTCTTCCATCTACTATATTAACTATTTTTTTCGTTTGTAAATCAGATAATCGCATAACCCACCTTCTTTGTTTTAATTTTATTCCAAAAAAAAAAGAATTATACTATTTTAAAACTTTTTTTAATTGTTTAATAGCACCTTTTTCTAATCTAGAAACTTGTGCTTGGCTAATATTTAATTCATTTGCTATTTCTGTTTGTGTTTTTCCCATAACAAATCTTTCATCTAAAATAAATCTTTCTCTATTTGCTAGTGAATCAATAGCATTTTCTAAGGCTAACCTATTAGAAAAATCATTAGAATTTGTCTTTTTATCTTCAATTTGATCATACAAATATATTGTATCCCCACCATCATTATAAATAGGTTCATACATACTTATAGGATCTCTAAGTGATTCTAATGCCATATAAATTTCATATGGTGATTGAGAGGCTTTTTCTGCTAAATAGGAAATAGGAGGTTCACAGCCATTTTCATTTATATATTGCTCTTTTAATTTTAAAACTTTATAAGCTAAATCTTTAATTGATCTACTAACTCTTACAGTATTATTATCTCGAATATATCTCTTTATTTCTCCTAAAATCATTGGAACAGCATATGTAGAAAATTTAACATTAAAAGACAAATCAAAATTATCAATAGCTTTTAATAATCCAATACAACCTATTTGAAATAAATCATCCATATTATCATACTTATTATTAAACTTTTTTAATATTGATAAAACTAATTTTAAATTACCCTGTGCTAACATTTCTCTAGCCAAAGGATCTTCTTTTACCTTTTTAAAAAGCTCTATCATTTCTTCATTTTTTAATACTATTAAATCATTTGTATTTATACCACTAATTTCTACTTTATATTTTGCCATAAAAAATTCCTTTCACTCTTATAATGAAAGGAATAATTATAATTTATTCAATTTTTTTTAAGATTTTACTTTTAGCAAAATCATTATTTTCACCTTGTCCTGTCTCTTTTAAAAGATTTTTTAAAGACTCACTATTATCACTTAATTCATCTAAATAAGTTTGAATACTATCATTTATTGATTTATATGTTTCTTCTGATATTAAAGAATCCTTTAACCTACTTAAATTTTCTTTAGTACTATTCATATTTCTTTGTAACATTGCTTGAAATAATGAAAAAATATCTTGTGATAATTCTATACCTAATTTTTCAGTTTCACTTCCTTTTGTAATACATAATTGAGAAACTACTAAAGGAACTAAAACATCTCTTGCCATTTCTAGGGCATTTAAAGTCAAATTATGACTTTTAATTGCTTGATTAACACTAGCTAAATTTTGTTTCATTAATAAATCTACAGTCATAAATCTTTTTGCTTTTTCTCGCATATTATCTAAATCAGCATCTAAAACTAGAATATGTGAATATTCTAATTCCTCATTAGGATTTAATTTCTTAATTTCTTCTTCTAATTCTTCAGTAATTTCTACTGCTTTAAGATAATATAAACTATTCTTTTTTCTATATTCTTCCATGTATATTCTCATACTCAAATATTGTCTATATTCTTCTTTTAAAGCTTCAATATTACTTTCAATAGAATCAATTAATTCTTTAATAGTATCTTTATTTAAAACAAGCTTAAATTCTCCTTTATCACTAGCATCAACAGCAAAAAATTTTGCCAAAAAACTACTTTTTTTATTTTTTTGATTATCTGTAACATAAAGTTTATTTATTATTTCATTGATCTTAGCAATTGCCTCATCATGAATATCACTAAGTAAAATTTTAGGATATTCATTATTAATATACATAGAATGAGAAATCAATGAATCTCCAAAACTTAATAAACTATTAGAATCATCAATTGATATAGGATCTATATCAGTTTCCATTAAAGAATTAATATGATCATCCAACGACAAAGAATCATCATAAGAAACACCTAAATTTATTTCTTTTTTTAATTTATTATAATCAACATTTAAATCTTCAGTTAAATCTTTTAATACTGAGCTTTTACTAATAGTTTCATCAAACACTCGACAAAAAATTTCATGTAAATCAATATTTGTATGTTTTAAAGGATAATCATCTTTAAAATAT
Organism: uncultured Bacilli bacterium; assembly: GCA_947630105.1. Classification (GTDB taxonomy): domain Bacteria; phylum Bacillota_I; class Bacilli_A; order RF39; family UBA660; genus CANRGD01. Next base: position 6,742 of record CANRGD010000032.1, read on the forward strand.
TTTGCCAATATCATCGGAAACAAACTATAATTAATTTCTTCATCTTCAACATCATCTAAAATATCATTGTTAAATCCTAAATTAATTAAAATTTGCCTTCTATCTAAATTCCTTAATTCAAAAAATTTGAAATATTGTTCCTCTTTAAAAGATAAAGCTAATATTAATGCTATTACTGCTAAATCATCATCAGTTTTTAATATAGTATTATTTGTTAAATTAGCATTTAATCGTTGATATATTTTTAAAGTTAAATTTATAAAATCTACTACTACATTATTATATTCATTTACAAAATCACATATTTTTTTAATTTGTCTTTTTTCTTCTTGTTTACTATCAAATTCTTCTTTTAATTTAGAAAAATTTTCTTTATCACTATTATCATAATCAAAATTAGCTAAAAATTTACGATAGGACACACTATTATTAATTTCTTTATTAAAAGCATTCTGTAATATATTTTCAACTTTTATTTTCTCTCTTTTTTTGCCTTCATTAACACCACCAAAAATATATTCTTCATATTGAGTAGCTAAAATATCAATATCCGCATTAACTACATTAAATCTGTTACTATCAATATTTAAAAAATTACAAACATTATTTTTAGTAAACCCTATTTTTTTTAAAAATTTAGAAATATCATTATCTTCCATTAAAGCAGCTAAAATTAAAGAATAACTTTTAACATCTCTATCATCAAAATTTGGATTAATAGTTTTCAATTCATTATGAATACTAGAAACTCTTTCTAAAAAATGAATAACTGAAACATCTATATCATAAAATAACTTTTGCTCTAAAAGTTTCTTTCTTTTTAATTCTTTCTTCAACAAAGTTTCTTTTAATTGAGTCGAAAAATCACTTTCTAAATCCAACTTATCTGTTAAAGAAGAAAAAACATTTTCCATAATCATACTTTTATTAAAATTTCTATCACATAAGTTATATATTATATCTTGAATCTTAATTGATTTAGCAGTTTTATTTTTATTTACTCCTTCATAAACAAAACGCTTAAATTTATTAATTAACAATTTCTGATCTAATTCAACTTTTTCAATTTCCTCTTTAGAAATATCTAACTTTAAAAAAGATAATACTTTATTTAAAGTTATATCATATTCCATAAAAAATTTATTTACATCACCATTATAATAACAATTAGAAATATATAAAGCTAATGAGGAAGCATCATTTTCATTATTCAAAACTTTATTATTATGTTCATTTTTTTGCATCTTCTTTAAGATTAATTGATATATTTTAGCAGTAAATTCAATAAAATCTTTTGTTTCTTTAGACAAATCACTATAAAAATCTTCTACATATTGTAAGGAATATTCTTCTTCCATATCACTTATTATTTTTTTTATATTTTCTTTAATATCAGTTAAACTTCTTATATTAACATCAAATTTAGCTAATAGTTTATCTAAAACATAACTATCAGTATAATTTCTATCTAATACCTTCTGAAAAATATCTGAAACTGTAATATCTTCCATTTTTTTACCAGAAACACATAAATCTTCACAATACTTTATATAATATTTTTTAATTGCTAATAAATTTTTAGCTTCATTTAAGTCTGCTTCATCATAACGAATATCCAATTCATTTTTTAAAGCATCTATAGTAATTTTTTTATTATTTAAATATTTAATAAGTGCTTCTTTTTCTGTTATTTGTTCATTAGATAATAATGCTATATCATTATAACTAAATATTGCTAAAAATAAAGATAATGGAATTAAATCTTTATCTATTTTTCGATAAATATCCCCTATATCTTCATTTAAGGATTTTATTAAGATACTTCTAATTTTAGAAGCTGTTTCTAAATAATTAATAACAGAAATATTTAAATTACCATATAAACTATTTTCTAACTCTTGCTCTATCAAATTAATCTTATTATTATTTACTTTTTTTAATTTTTTTTTGAACTGATCAATATTTTTTGCTCTAGGAAATAATATATTATTAAAAATAGCTAGATTACAATGATTATTATATTTATTATATAGTTTTAAAGCTTTCAAGACAATATTAATTGGATAAAGTTTTTCATAACTTAATTTATCATCAAAATCCGGTATAAATGGTAGAATTTTCTTAAATGCTTTTTCTAAATCAATATCTTTATTAACTTCAATACTCAAATTATACTTTTCTCTATCAAATCCATAGATTTCTAATATACTTGAATAATCTTTATTTAAAGAGAGAATATATAATAGTAAAAAAAATGACTTAGAATATAAATGCCTAGAAACATCTTCAACATTTTTAAAAAATAAATCTTCATCATCCGAAGAATAATAATATAGTAATGGTAAAACAGCATCTACAAAATCTCTTGTTTCTTTAGGAACCAATTCAATAAATTCTTGATAGTTCATACTTTTCTCCCCCTAAAAGCAACAATTATTTTACTATAAAAAAACATTATTAGCAATTATTACTTTTATACTAACAATGTATAAATAAATTTTATTAATTTCTTTCTAAAAAATCGGCACCTTTATGTTGTTCATCAAGTGGTTCTTCTCTAAGTAAGTTATTATAATCTTGTTGTCGTAAAGCTTCATATATCACAATAGCAACACTATTAGAAACATTTAAAGCTCGCACATTCTTAGTCATAGGAATTCGCATACAATGACTTAAATCTTTTTGTAATATTTCTTTAGGAATCCCTGTTGATTCTTTTCCAAATATAAAATAAAGGTTTTCTTTTTGCTTATTGCTATAATCAAAAGAAGTATGTGGCTTACGCCCATATCTTGTAAAATAATAATAAACACCTTTATTCTTATTTATAAAATCTTCCCAGTTATCATAAACTTCATAATCTAATTTATCAATATAATTAACTCCACTTCTTCTAAGATGTGCATCATCTAATTTAAATCCTAAAGGTTTAATTAAATGTAATTTTGTATCTGTTGCTACACAAGTACGCATAATATTTCCTGTATTTTGTGGAATTTCAGGTTCAAATAAAACAATATTATTCATAATTTCTCCTAAAGCAAAAGAAGACTTAATCTCCCATCTCATCAATTTTATTTAATTCTATAAATTGTTTAGTTCTAGTAATAGTTAACTGCTCTTTTTCAGTTCCTTGTAAAATACTTTCAATTTCTCCATCTTCAATAAAAATTATAGCTGGATAATTAGTTGTTAGTCCTTTTTTACTTTTGTAAGTACTATTAAAATTTTTAACAAACTCTTCTTGATTAATATTACTTAAATTTAAATACACCATTTTATCTTGAAGGTTCTTTTGTTTAACTAATTTTTTTAAATCTTTTTCATAATTTCTACAAACCATATCACTTGATGTACACATATATATAACAGCTGTTGGATTCTCTATTAAATAATGCCCTAACTCTTCATTAGTTATTTCTAATAAAGTTCCTCTAATAACAGGAGTTTCTTTTTGATATTCATCATACACATTATACAAATTACATAAATAAAGTGTAATAGTAATAAATGCACCAAATAACAAAATTAATAACAAATAATTTTTTACCTTTGCCTTATTCTTTTTAAAGAACTTATTCATAATATCACTCCTAATTATATTTTATCACAACTTTAAATTTTAATAAATATTTCTTTATTTAAATTTATTAAATAACTTTCCGATAAATTTTTCATCTTCTTTATCAAATTCTAATCTAATATCAGCATATTTTTTTAATATCGCAATATTTTTTAATTCTAAATTTTTACAATTAATAATATGTGTATTAACACCATCAAAAAATACTGGAAATACTTCATTCTTATTATTTATTAAAGTATAATCTTTATCATTTTCCTTAATATCTAAAATATTTCCCTTAATAAGCATATTTTCTACTTTTCCATATCCAAATATTTCAATTTCTGGATAAGTATTAAACAGTTTAATATAACTATTAATAAAATTAATTATTTCATCTTCTGTAAGTTCAACAGATAAAGTAACAGGACACAAATTCATTTTATATAAATAATAAGCCGTATAAATATTACTTACATTTAATCCATAATCACCTACTAAAAAGTCCTTCTTAGAAAAATCAAAATATTCAGCAACTAAATTTTTCATTTTTAAATTAGGTTCAATAAATAATCTATTTCGAGGTACTTTATAAAAAACATTTTCAAACATTTTATATTCATTATAAAGTCTTTCATCACTAACATAAATTCTTTTAGCACCTAACTTATTACATACTTCTAGCTGCTCTCTATTATTAACACTAACAACTATACCTGGCTTTATATTTTTAACAATTGGTTGTAACTGAATATTTTTAATAACTACTTTTTTCTTAAGATTCATTCTTATATCAATAAGTTTTTCAACCAAAGTTCTTCTAATATCGTTTATTTCTTTTATATTTATAAAAATAAATTCCTCTTTACTACTTTCTATAACTGTTGAAGTACTGATAAATGGAGTATCTCCTAGTTTTTCAATTTGTTCTCTAATTCGATTATCATCAATTGGAGCCGTTGTTGCTTGTTCAACAATATTTCCACTTACCTTAATGGTATTAGTTCCATCACTAATTTGTACAGAAAATGCTTCCCCTATATAAGCTCTAACTTTAAATGTAACAGGAATCTTTCTTGCGGGTAATCTTTGTAACTCCTTCATTAAATTATAATCTAAAGTTTTACAAACTATGTCATTTTCTTTTAATTCTACCTTATTATCTACATAACAGATATCTGTTGCCGTATTAATAAGATTTTGATTTAAGTCATACAAATAATTTACAATAAACCCTTTCCCACTATTTAAAAATCTTATCCCATCTTGTTGATTTAAAGGCTTATCTAATTTTATTTTAATTTTTTTATCATCTACTCCAATTACTTTACCAATCTCTAATCCTATATGATTAGGATAATCTATATTCATTAAGTCTTGATCACTACAGTTAAACAATCTTCCTACCGTAAAGCCTCTATTATATAAAGTTTTTAATTTATTTGTCTCTTCTTCTAAATTTATATTTGTACAATAATTATCAATTAAACTTCGATAATATTTAGTCACAAAACCTACATATTCAGGGCTTTTCATTCTTCCTTCTATTTTAAAACTGGTAATATTACTATCTAATAATTCCTTAAATTTAGAAGCTGTATTTAATTCTTTTGTACTTAGCAAATATTTATTTTCCTTTAAAACACGCATTCCATGTTTTAACGTATAACTCATTCTACAACAGCCAGCACATTCTCCTCGATTACCACTTCTTCCACCTAACATACTACTCATTAAACAGCACCCTGAATAACTAACACATAAAGCGCCATGGATAAATACTTCTTTTTCTATAGGAACATTAATATTATTTATCTCAGCAAGTGATAATTCTCTAGAAAATACTGCTCTTTTAACTCCTAAATTATAAAAAAGCTCTGCTGTTTCTTTACTAGAAGTATTAGCTTGAACTGAAGCATGAATTTCTAATTCAGGATATTTTTCCCGTACTAAACAAATCATTCCAAAATCTTGAATTAATAAAGCATCTACTCCATTTTTATATAAAAATTCTACTTGTCCTAAATAAAGAGGTACCTCATTATCTTTAACTAAAGTATTCATAGTTACATATATTTTAACACCATATAAATGACATAATTTAATTGCTTCAATTAATTCTTCATTTGTAAAATTATCTGCAAACTTTCTAGCTGAATAATCTTTACACCCTATATATACAGCATCTGCACCATTTGCTATAGCCTGTTTTAAACATTCAACATTTCCCGCTGGAACCAACAATTCATGTTTCATAAAACCCCTCCAGTACACTTAAAATTATATCACATCCAGCTAAAGATAAATAAAAAAACACACTTTTTATCTTAATCTTGACAACCTTTTTTCTTATTTAAAATTATCTTCTAATGAATCAATTTCTTTTTGAATAGCATTAACCATTTTCTTCAATAATTCTATCTCTGTTGCCTGATTATTTACAGAAGAATCATACTGCTTATTTGTAGAATTATTACTAGAACCACCACTATTAGAATTATCAATACCTCTTTCTTGTTGAACTTGCTTATAAAAAGCATTAGTACATAATACCTGAGCTATTAACATTAACCAGTTACCCAACGCATTTTGTTCATTCGCTGTAGTATCATCAATTAATAAATATCCCACTATAATAGCACTACTAGTAAATAGTTTAGGAGTTACATTAGGTATTATGCGCATTTTCTTCACCTATAAAATTATATTATTTAAAAATTAAGAATATATTTTATTATGAAAGAAAACTTAGAAAGAATTAAAACTATCAAAATAGAAAATTTCATTTGGGTAATCGTTATTATCTTAGTATTACTATCTATTTATGGCAATTTTTATGAAGAAGATTATTTTAAAACTAATAATTTAGAATCTAAAGAAAAATATCGTTCCATCTTAATTTTTGTCTTTAGTATTGCCCTTATTATTTATTTATATTTCTTTTATGATAGTTACATAAGTTATGAAAAAGCCAAGTATTCTACGGATCAAGAATATAAAACTTATGTAACTGCCAATTTAATAGCTTCAACTTTAATCGCTATAGCAGGAGTCATCTTTCTGTGGATTGCTATTTCCGATAACAATTTAAAAACTGAAATTTCTTTCACTTAAAAAAGAAAAGTAGTTACTTTTCTTTTCCCATATTTCTTAATTTCCAATTGTATATTTCATCATTGCTTTATACACTATTTTAATATTTTCTTTCTTATCATGGTTCATTTCTATAAAATTAACATGTAATTGATATCCACTATCAAAAGTAAATAATAGTTCAACTTTACCAGGCTTAAAATTAATAGCATGCGAAGAAATTGATTTATAAGGAAAAACATGAATTTTTTTATAATACAAAGCCATCGGATCGCGATCAAATAAAATCATTCTTTTATCCGTAAAAATAGCATAATCTTTACTATTTTTGTATGATAATATTATTGTTTCATCATCTAAAACATATTCTTTAGCATATTCAGGCAAATCAGCCTCCAAAATTTCCGTCTTAAAATCAAAATATTTTGTTAATTCTTTAAATTTTATATAAGCCATACTTTTTCAACTACCTTCCAAAAAAATTTTACCACATAAAAAAATAAAAAAAAAGCCTAAACTTATACAACAAAAATTATATTTAATTTCAAAAGTAAATTGAGATATAAGATATATTTATACAATTTAGTTTGTCATCGCTTTTAGTCAAGGGCT
>CANRGD010000033.1 GCA_947630105.1 uncultured Bacilli bacterium
TTGGAATTTGATGCACATAATACAAAAGAATCAATGTTTGCTTATCAGTGTGATAAATTAGAATGTGATCTACAAAGCAAATTATATGATGAAGAAGGTTGCGTTGATTTAGATAAACAAGAAGGTAATCCTACAATGAATAATGCAATAGTTCAGAAATTACTTAAAACGGGCTCTTCTTGGTCAACTATGTGGCTTCAATTTGGTCAACAAACCTATCCATATGACGAAAATTTTAAAGCTGTTTCAAATTATGCTATTAATAATAAAATACTTGAAAAAAATAAAAATAAAAATTAATCTAATTGTTATTTATAAAAAAATATTAACAAACAATATCACATTAAAAACAGAATATCTACATTAAACGGAGATTAATACTCCGTTTTTTGATGTAAGAATTATATGTGCTTATACAAATAAATATTTATATATTAAAAAATATATTAAAGGTCTATTCTTTAAAAATTTATATTATTATATATTAATTTTAACTATACTATAATTTTATACAAACTTTTTCAATTAATATTTTCAAATTTTTTCAAAAGCATTATAATTATAATTGAAAAGTATAACATATAGCTATAATTATTATTCAATCACATTCAAAGAAAAAATTATATACGTACTTATATGATTATCTTAAGTACTTACTTCAACTAGTGAAAAGGTGACTTTGAAAGAAGTGGAGGGACTATTGATAGCTATTTCAATAAAATGAGGTGTTTAAAATGTATACTATTAAATGTCCAATTTGTGGCACTGAAAATTTAAATACAAATATTAGATGTAAAAATTGTGGTATACAATTAATAACTGAAAAGAAAACAAAAAAAATAAATTTATATGCCCCACTAGATACTCAATTAAATTATGTTCAAAAAGTTAAATTACAATCATTTATAGAAATATTTAGTGGCCTAGGAACTTTTATTGCAGGAGCAATAATTATTATTGCCGCATTTTACTTTGCATTTAATACAATAAATAATGACATTATAATTATTTGTTTACCTTTTTTTATTTGTATTCTTTCTTCTTTTATTTATGGTATTTCAATAATAATAAAAGGAATAATTACATATAAAATAAGTAATGATGTTGTTGATAATGACAAATTAATTAAAGATAAAATTAAAAAAAATGAAAAAAAATTTAAAGAAGTTGAAAATTTTATATATAACATATATAAAGTTGCTTTTTTAATATTTTGGTTTAGTATTTTAATAGTTATGGATATATCTTGCATTATGTCATGGAGTGAAGGGGGAAAATCAATGTTCTTTGTTACTTTGTTTTTTTGGTTTTTAGGAATCATTATATTAAAATCAATTATTAATAAATAATTATAGTACTTAAAAATATAATTTTAATCATTAAATCTATCTTTTCTGCTAATTTTGTAAATTATCTAGATAAAAGTTTTTAAATATGATATTATAGCAAATAAAAAGGAGTATTTTAAATATGCAAAAAATTTATTCTAAAGCAGAAGATTGCTATCAATTATATAAAATATTAAAGAGAAAAATGGGTAATAAAATAAAATTTTGTGGAACACCATATACTGAACTTTTTAGTGGAAAGTATTATAGCGATAATGATTATTTATTTGAAAAAGGAATACCTTTTTATTATAAATTTTGCCAAAACGGTTTTTTAAGAGTTCAGGTAGGAAGTAATGCTCCAGTTGGTGAGAAATTAGCAGTTTTAAGTGATTTTTATGAAGCATTAAGTGAAGAATTTGGGGAACCAACTGTATTCTATTCTACTGAAGATGATGATGAAGAATTACTATCAATGCACTGGTCATTCATTAATAAAGAAGAAGATATTCAAAAATTTGAAAAAGGTACTTTTTTTGATGATAATACTGAAACTAATGAATTAATTATAATAGGTAAGCCTAATCAAAAAACAGATAGTTATCAATTAAATGATATTACAAAAAAAACAATTTCTAAACGTATCGGTTTTCCTTTAGAATTATTACCACTAGTAGATGAAAATATAGAAGATTTTATTAAATTTAAAACTGGAAAAGAATTAAGTGTTCCAACAGATGCAAAAATGGATGGAGTACCAGTAACAGCATATGAAAATAAAAAAACCTTACAATATACTAAAAAAATCAATTAAAGATAATTATTAGAATAAAAAATATTTTCTTAATTTAGATGATGATGAAGTTTTTATAAAAATTTCTCCAAATAATAAAAAATATAATATTTATATGTGATGTACAAAAAATTTTTTAAACCCTAAGATGATTTAACTTTTTCACGAATTATTAAAAGCTCGTTTAAAGCTAAGTAAATTTAAAAAAATTAGATTTGACATGTCAATGCAAATATGCTATTATTCTAAGCAAAGAGCAAAAGACTATAATAGAGACAGTAATGTTATTATACGAAGATTTATAGTGAGCAGGAGATAGTGGGAAACCTGTATTAGTAGTTATAACATGAATATCACTCTATTGTTGTGATTCTGAAATTTTAGTAAGAATCAACGGAATCTTCCCGTTACAGAAGACGCAATTGTTGGATTGTCGTAAATAGTGGTAAAAAAAGTCAGAGTTTTTTCTATTTATAGGAAAAACTCTTTTAATTTATTATAGAACTTGCTTGATAAGAAAGGAATGAAAAAATATGGCAGATTTAAAAAAATATGATTTTGTCAAAAATGAAGAAGAAGTATTGAAATATTGGAATGAACATCAATGCTTCCTAAAATTAAGAGAAAAGAATAAAAATGGAAAGAAATATCGGTTTATCGATGGTCCAATCACAGCAAATAATAAAATGGGTATTCATCATGCCTTTGGAAGAAGTCTTAAAGATTGTTTTTTAAGATATAAAGCAATGAATGGGTATATATCACATTATAGAAATGGTTTTGATGGACAAGGATTATGGGTTGAAGTAGAAGTTGAAAAAGATTTAGGTTTCAAAAATAAAAAAGATGTTGAAAATTTTGGGCTTGAAAACTTTACTAATGCTTGTGTTAATCGTGTTAAAAAGTTTTCAAATATTATAACTGAACAATCTAAAAGATTAGGTCAATGGATGGATTGGGATAATTCATATTATACTTTATCTGATAATAATATCACTAGTATATGGTATTTCTTGAAAAAATGTCATGAAAGAGCAATGATAAAAGAAACATATAAACCTATGCCTTGGTGTATTAGATGTGGCACTTCTTTATCAGAACATGAAATGACAGGAAGTTATCATGATGTTACTTGTAAAGCAGTATTCTTTAAATTGCCCATAATAGATAAAGATTATAAAGCTTTAGTATGGACAACAACACCATGGACATTGTGTGCAAATGTTGCTTTAGCAGTCAATCCAGAATTTGAATATGTTATAGCAGATTTTGATGGAGAAAAACTATTATTATCTAAAGAAATATTTGATAAAAAGTTTAAAACAAAAGCAAAAGTAATAGAGTTATTAAAAGGAAAAGATTTAGAAGGCTTAGAATATGAAACATGTTTTGAAGAATTAGATGCTCAAAAAGGAATTAAGCATAAAGTAGTTTTATGGGATATGGTTGATAATTCAGAAGGATCAGGTATAGTTCATATAGCTCCAGGTTGTGGTGCAGAAGATTTTGAATTAGGAGAATCATTGGGATTAGATAAAATAATACCAATAGATGAATCTGGTTATATATATGATGGATTTGGATTTCTTTCAGGGTTGAATGCCAAAGAAGTTGAGACTATAGTATTTGAAGAATTAGAAAAAAGAGGCAAATTATTCTTTACCCATGATTATAAACATGCCTATCCATATTGCTGGAGATGTAAGCAAGATATAATGTTTAGACTTGTTAAAGAATGGGCAATTGATGTAGATCCAGTAAGAGAAAAGCTAATAGAAAATGCAAAAAAAGTAAAATATACTCCAGAATATCAAGAAAAAAGAATGTTAGACTGGTTAACTAATATGGGTTCTTGGAATATATCAAGAAGAAGATTTTACGGATTACCTCTACCATTCTATAAATGTGAATGTGGCCATTTAACTGTTATTGGGTCTAAAGAAGAATTAAAAGAGTTAGCAGTTAATCCTAATATTGTAGATAATCTTCAAGAATTGCATAGACCATTTATAGACGATGTAAAAATTAAATGTCCTAATTGTGGTAAAGAAGTAAAAAGAGTTCCACAAGTTGGAGATGTTTGGTTAGATGCTGGAATAGTTCCATATTCAACATTAAAATATTTTGAAGATAAAAAGTATTGGAAAGAATATTTCCCTGCAGAGTTAGTAGTAGAAGCAACTGAACAAATAAGATTATGGTTTTATTCAATGTTATTTATGTCAACAGTATTAGAAGATAAAATACCATATGAACAATTAGGAACATATGGAATGGTAGTTAAAGAAGATGGTTCTAAATTTAGTAAATCAAATAAAAATGATTTAACATTTGATGATGTAGTTAATCTACATGGTGCCGATGCAATAAGATATAATTATCTTGGAACTAATCGTGTTAATGATATAAGATTTGGTTTTAAAATGCTTGAAGAAGCAAAAAGAAAATTAATGAACTTCTTTAATATAGCATCATTCTTTGCTTTATATTATGATATAGATAAACCTGATTTAACTAAAAAATATAAGGTATATGGAGTAAGTGATAAATGGCTAGATAGTAGAACTAATAAATTTATAAAAGAAGCAACAGCTTTTTATGAAAATTATGAACCAAACAATGTTTGCAAAATATTTGATGAATATGTAGATGAAGTATCTAATTGGTACATAAAAGTTAATAGAAAAAAATTTTGGAAAAGTGATATGAATGATGAAAAGTATTCTGCTTACCAATCATTATATAAAGCTCTAAAATCGATGCTTCAAGTAATGGCTCCGATAATACCCTATATGACAGATTATATATGGATAAATTTAGTAACAAAAGTTGAACCAAATGAAGTTGAGTCAGTACATTTATCAAACTTTCCGAAAGCAAGTACTTACAATCAAAAATTATTAGAGGAAACTGATAAAGTAAGAGAGATAGTAACAATGGCTTTAAGAATAAAAAATGAAAACAATTTAAAATTAACTCAACCATTAAGTAAATTATATTTATGTGGATTTAAACATATATCTTTAGATGAATATGATCAAATATTAAGAGATGAACTTAATGTTAAAGATATAGAATACTTAGATAATAAAGATTCATTGTGTACCCCTTATTTAACTTTAAATTTTAAAGTTGCTGGTATAACATATAAAGAAAAAGTAAATCAAGTTAAAGAATTATTACAAAATCTTAATAATGATGAAATGAAAGAACTTTATACTAAATATAGCAATAATGAAAAAATGGTATTAAATGATATAGAATTAATTTATGATACCTTAAAAGTTGAATACAAATACAATGATGGAATAAAGCCTGCCGAAGAAAATGATAAATTTGTAGCACTTGATATAACTATAGATGATAAACTATATGAAGAATTTATGTATAGAAAATTATTAAGACAATGCCAAGTTGCTAGAAAAGAAGCAAACTATGATGTTGTTGATAGAATAAAATTATCAGTTATAGCTAAAGATGAAGAAGTAAAAAATATGCTTAATAATTATCAAAAACAACTAGCAACTGAAACTTTATCAACTTTATCATTTGATAAATTAGATAATCCAAATTATGAAAAAGAATTTGAATTATTAGATTATAAAGTATTACTGCAGTTAAAAATATAGGAAGGTGTTAAAATGATAGTAAATAGTTTTGATGACAAATCTCCATCAAAGATAAACCCAAAACAAAAAGAAAATAGATTGAAATGTGCTGCTTGTATAGTTACATTTTCAAATATAATTGAAGACTATGTATTAAAAAATTATAATGTTGAACAATGTTCATCATTCAAAATGGTAACAGGAACTTTTCCAATTTATAAAATAAATTATAATGGTAAAGTATTTGCATTTTATAAAACATTTTTAGGAGCTCCTGCATCAGTAGGAATACTTGAAGATGTTACAGAAATAATTGATACCGATAAATTTGTTGTATTTGGTGGTTCAGGTTGCTTAGATAAAAATATAGCCCATGGTAAGATAATGATACCTACTGAAAGTTATAGAGATGAAGGAACAAGTTATCACTATAAAGAGGCATCAGATTATATTACAAATACAAATGCAAATAAAGTTGCTGAATTTATGGATTATAAAAAATTACCTTATGTTTTAGGTAAGAATTGGACAACTGATTCATTCTATCGCGAAACTGAAAATAACTTTGCTAAACGAAAAGCAGATGGTTGTATATCAGTAGAAATGGAATGTTCTGCAATGCAAGCAGTATGTGATTTCAGGGGATTAGAATTATATTATTTCTTAACTAGTGGAGATTTATTAGATGCTCCTAAATGGGATCAAAGACATAAAGAAGGAGAATATGCAGGAACGCAACATGATACAAGGCACTTTGATATAGCAATAGAACTTGCTGATTATATATCTAAATAAAATAAGAATGAAATAATAGATATCAAATTATAGCTATTATCTAAATTAAATAAAAAGAGGATGGAATATTTTTAATATTAGTTTCATCCTTTTTATTTTTAGGAGATTAATTTTAAATAGAATATTTTAAAAGTTTGAAGCAATTCATAGAACAAGCATTTAAAAATATCCTAATCTCAATTTTTTTTAACCAATTTTTTGCAATTTTTATAATTTAATTTATACCAATTAATAAATTCATCTATGGCACTCGTTCTATTATCAGGTCGATTATTTCTTTCTTCATCTGACATTTCAGCTAAAGTTTTACTGCAATTAATTGGTATAAATACAAACCATAAGTTTGATTTAGCTTTTTTGTTTTGTTTTCCTCTTATTTCATGTGAAAGTTTCCCTTTACTAATTCCAAAAAATTGAAAATAATCTTTACCATTAAAAAATGTTAAACAATCAAAAAAATAACAATTCCTATTCTTAGTTTGTTTCATTATTTCTAATAGTTCTGTAATATTTGATGATATAGCACTTCTTTTTACGAAAGCACCAGGATATCCCGGATTTCCAGGATAATCTTCTATATAAAAACCAGAATCAATAACAAATACATCTGAACCTAATTTTTCAAATGCTTGTCTAGCTTTTTCTTTTGATATAAATTCTATATTGTTAATATTAGGCTCTTCTAAATTACAATTAAAATAATCAATTGCAATTCCAGCATTTTCAAACTTCTCTTTTATAGAAATATATTTACTATAATTTTCAGTTACATAAGTTAAGTTTTCCATATTAAATTTCTCCTTTGTATTTATATAATTTTTTTATTACTTGTACATTGTACAGGCATTTTTTAGATAAAAATACAGTTGTAAAACTAAATAGTATTCTTTTTAAAATATATTTGTATTTTCATAAAATTCACCTTTAAATAATAAAACCACTTATATTTTATTAATAATTATTGGACAATTTACTAGTATATTTCTAAATTATATTTTAAACTTAATAAAACCTGAGAGTGTAATAATGGAAAACTTCTAAAGGTTGAATATATAAAAAATAATCAATAAAATTTAAATATTTATTTTCCCATTTTATATGGCATTTGTTCATTAAATAATCGCTCGACCAAATTAATAGCTTCTGTTTTAATTATTTCAGAATCATCATTTTTTATCCCTGTTGCTAATTGAGTTAATATTCCAATTTGATTAGCCGCTTCTAAATTTTCTTTTTTATCGTCGTAAAAACCAATGCTATTAGGAACTCTGTTAAAGTAAGAAACCAATTGAGCATATAATTTAGGGTCATTCTTTCTTAAATTTTCAAATTGTGGATTAGGAACTGTAATTATATTTACATCAAAGCCACTAAGCATTTGTTCATACACTTCTTTCATAATTGGATTATCTTGAGTTAATATAAGCTGTGAAATATCTGAATAAAAGTTTTTTTGACTATATTCATTAATATAAGCAAAAATTCTTGGATTAGCTAATTTATGAATTTTAGATA
Organism: uncultured Bacilli bacterium; assembly: GCA_947630105.1. Classification (GTDB taxonomy): domain Bacteria; phylum Bacillota_I; class Bacilli_A; order RF39; family UBA660; genus CANRGD01. Next base: position 8,040 of record CANRGD010000033.1, read on the forward strand.
ATACAGAAATTCTTAATTCTTGATTAACATCTCCAATTTTTTTACAATATTCTTCAGAAATAATATCTGTCATTGCAAAAAAAAGTTCTTTTGATGATAATCCTTTAGCTATTAAATTTTTATAAATTATGCTAGCAAGTTCATCTAATTGTAATTCATGAATCAGTTTTTTCAATGTAGCAACATTTTCGGGATTATAAGATTTTAACGAACTTAATATATACATAGCCACTTCTTCTTTTGATTTTAAAGGCTTTAATGGATCACAAACTGTAACAATCGTCCCTAAAGAATCGTACATTAAAAGAGGATTACTTGTTACAACAATTTTTTCTCCTATTTGTTCACTATCTACTAATTCAATATTTTTATATTCTTTTTGAGAACTCGAAATTTCCCTAATTTCCATAAAAATCACCCTTCTTTTAGTTTGATTTTACGTCATTTTAAATTATCATGCAAGATGGACTAAGTAGTATTTTACAAAATTATGCCTTTTTTTACAAAATTATATTATGTTAAAATATATTCTTTATGATTCATATGATATAATTATATTATATAGAAATACATTAGGAGGATTTATGTGTAAAGAAAAAATAATTAATTATAATGATAATATTTTAAATTATTCATATGGTGGAAAAGCCAATTCTTTACTTAAATTAGTAAAATATGGATTGCCAGTTCCTAAATTTATGATTTTAAGTTCCCATTTTTTTGAAGAATTTATTAATTATAATCAAATCAAAACACAAGATTTTGAAAAAGTTTGTGAGAAAATTGACCAAGGAACTTTTTCGAAAAGCTTAATTAAAGAATTATTAACTTTTTGGGAAGAAAATCAATTTGAAAAAGTAGCTGTTAGATCTTCGGCTGCTAATGAAGATGGTAAAGAAAAATCTTTTGCAGGTCAATACAATACTTATTTATATGTTACAAAAGATAATTTGTTAGAAGCAATTAAAAATTGTTGGAAATCATTATATCAAAAAAATGTTAGAGACTATCAAGATGATAATAAATTTTCTTATGATATGAATGTAGTTATTCAAGAAATGATAAATGCCGACTATGCTGGTGTTGCTTTTTCAACAGATAATATGCATAGTACAAAATATTATTCACTTGTAGAAGCATGTCAGGGTATTGGAGAAAAACTTGTCTCAGGGGAAGTAACTCCTACTAAATATTTTATTAGAAAAGAAAATAATAATATTGATTTTGTTATAGGAGAAAAGTATCCCATTGAAAATGAACTTAAAATATTGTCTTTATTAATTAATAAAATTGAAAAGTTATATGAAATGGCTATGGATATAGAATGGGCTATCTATAATCACAAAGTCTATATTTTACAAGCTAGACCTATTACTTCTTTTCCACATTTCAAGATTCCTTTTGCCTTGGCAATTAGCCGTCCTCGCCCTTTAGTAAGTATTCAATGTGCAGAAATATGTGAAAGAGAAGGCCTAAAAGAAATATTAGGAGGATTATATTATTTCACTACACTTTATTATTATCGAAACAACACTTTTGAAGAATATAATAACATGCTTGATATTGAACAAATCCCTAGTGTAATGGTTAACTATGTTATAAATCATAAATCAGAAATGTTGCACCTTTTAGAAAGAGGTAATGAAGAGTGCAAAAAACTAGAGCAAGAAGTTATTATTAATCAAAAATTTGATATACGAAAAATAATTTCTAGTTTTAAAAAGTTCATTCCTTTTAATTTAATATCAAATTTCATTGAAAAAACAACTATAATTACTGATTTCGATGTTAATATTGATGATGAATTTGTCCAAACTATAATTAAAAATCGTAAATATTATGATGATATTAAATATAAAGTTGATAATATAATTATTGAAAAAATAAAAGCTAATATTTCAACTGACTTATTACCATATTACAATTTGCTTACCATAGAAGAAGCATTTGAAGGAAAAAAAATTACCAAGCAAGAGTTAATTCAAAGAAAAAAAGGCTTTATATATTATATGGGACAACTTGTCTTAGAAAATGAAATAGATAGTTTTTTTGAAAAAGAAAATATTTTTCTAAGAAATGATATAGATATTGCTGATAACAAAATAATTAAAGGCTCTGCAGTATATCCTGGAAAAAGTAGTGGTCATGTTAAATTAGTTTTTTGTGATGAAGATATTGCTAAAGTAAATGATGGAGATATTATTGTTAGTCCTATGACTGTACCAACATTTATCAGTGCAATGAGAAAAGCTAGTGCAATTATTACTGATGAAGGTGGTGTAGTATGTCATGCCGCATTAATTGCTCGTGAAATGAAAAAAGTTTGTGTTATAGGCACAAAAATTGCTACAAAAGTTTTAAAAGATAATATGCTTGTAGAAGTGAATGGAGATTTAGGAATTATTAAAATTTTAGAAGACTAATTTTTATAATTGAACTATAGCAAACTTTAATATTAACTTAGCAAGTAAAACTTTAAGTAAATAATTATTACACAATAAAAAAATTTTTTAATTTTAAGCAGTTGTGGAAGATATCTCTTATCTTATAAAGTTTAAACGCTATTAATTTTGAAATTTAATATGATATAATATTCTATATTTTAAAGGAGAAAATGTATGAGTATTAAAAGAGTGAAACTTAACTATCAACCTGTAGCTGAAAGGACCTCGAATGAAATTGCTTTTGTCGTCTCTAAAGAACATTTAAATGCAGTAAATAATAGTATTCGTAATAAATTAGAACGCAACAAAGAAGAAAGAATACAATCTTCAAAAAGTGCAAAAGATTATCATATTAGTAGCCATTGCAGTGATGTGTCTTCACCAAAAACTTTAGTAAAAATAAAAAATAAAAATATCAACCTATGAGTAAAGATAATTTGAGTTATTAATAACAGATTATTTTAAATATTGAATTTGTTTATTCTAAATCAGAAAGAAGTAGCTTAATTGCACAAAAAAATTAAAAAAGTTATTTTTAAGTTTTAATCTTTCTCTTATCTAGCTGCATTGTAGGCCTATTACCTATTTTTTTTAATGGTATTTCTTCATTATTTATTAATACTGTAATATTTGTAATCTTATACCACTCATTAACATTATCATCATAAAATACAAAACTAATCTCATCATTATCAAAGAAATTGCTAGGAGATACAGTCAATAATCCCATAAAAAAATATTTTTTTCTTCCATTATTTGGTTGGTGTTCTAATTGTAAAGTTTTTAATACTCTTAAATCTTGATTTGAAAAAAATTGACATGTTCCACCAATATATGGATGGGTATGAATATGTGCTATACAATCATATTTATTGCCATTGACAGCTTTGTCTTTTTCTTCTAACATTTCTGACGTATTAACATTAAATTCTCTGTATGATGGTGTATAATTATCAAATTTACTTGGTACATAAAAGTAGATAACATTAGGCTTCATTTCTTTTCCATATAAAAATGTTCCATACTCTAATTCTTTATTTCCACTTAATGCACATAAATTGATAGCTGCCGATAATCTTATAAAACACTCCTCTGATAAAACTATTTTTGATTTTGGAAGTTCTTTAAAATTGAATTGGTTTGTTGCACCACTTAATATGTTTGCTGCCATATTATTTAATCTCCTTTCTTACAATATAGTATTATAACAGTTATTATATGTTTTTACAAAGGGTAATAGATTCTTATTTTTATAATAAACAGATACCATCTATTCCTTTAAATAAAATAGAAATTATATTTAAAAATAATGATTATAAAAAAATATAATGTCAAAAAGTTACCTAATCAGGAATTTATTACAAAAGTTATTAAATGTTTTGACGAAAAAAATTATGATAAAAAATTTGCTTGTGCAAAGGATTTATATAAATATTTTCTAAGTCAATTTACGAATTTTGATATTAATAATTTAGTTATTAAAAGTAGTGTGAATAGAAAAAGACAATCAAGTTAGAAATTCTAAAATTGCCTTTTTCTTTTTGTAAATTTTAATCTAATATTATTGTTATCGTTAAGATTTATCATTTTAATATGGTTTGGTTTATATGATGAGATACCACTGTGCTATTTATCTATAAGAAAATAAACATCACTTATTAGTGTGACAATTTTATCTTTTAAAGCAAAAAAATACAAGTTAAAAACATTATGAGGGCAAAAAAATAACAATTATATTATCAGTAGGAAAAAGCCAACTATAGTTTAAAAGAATGCAGTTTTATCATATAAACTAAAAATTCCATAGTTATAAAAAAGCCGCTCTAATAATTTTTAATAAAAAACTCTATTAACTAAAAATAGCTATTTTTTAATCACAACAGAATATAAAAATGCACCACAAAATTTCAAAATCTTTAAAATAAAGGATTTTCTTATGTCATTGATGCACTATTAAACTGAGTTAGAATTTTCATTTTTTCATTTTTCCATAGATGGGATTAATAACAAATACTTTAAAATTATTTTCTAAAAAGAATCTTTCAATTGGTCTATGAT
>CANRGD010000034.1 GCA_947630105.1 uncultured Bacilli bacterium
ATTTTAACTGGAATTTTATGCAGTACTAAATTCTACTTTAAAATATGGAAACTGGAATTTACTTTTCTATTTCACAAAATAAATAAAATTAATAAAAAAGTTTTGAATATTTAATTATCGTGGTATAATTGTTTTAAAGTAGAATAAGGAGGTGTATATTATTTGAAGGTTAACAGTAAATATAAATTAGCTTTTTTTAGTAGTTTTATAATTATTTTAATTGGTGGATTACTTATATCATTTTTTAAAAATAGCTATGCTATTACTCCAGGTATAGTTAATAATAATCTCCCTACGAATGATTTTACAACAAATTATTCATCTAATACTATAAATAACTATTTAAAAGATGCTTTGAATAGTAGTAGTACTTATAATGAATATTATAAAAACTTTGAAGTTGCTAGTAATTTAAAAACTAATAATAATTCACATCCTTTATATAGTTTAATGAAAAATTTAACTTTTCCAAAGACTACAGAAAGCATTAAATTATTGGATGATAATCCTACTGATATTACCGATAAAGGTATTTTATATATAATAAGTCAAGGATACAATACAACTAATAAAAATAATATTTTTTCAAGAAAAGAGTATGGAGAAGTTGCTAGTGATAATATTAAACAATATATTACTCAAATAGCTATTTGGCTTTATTTATATGAAAATAACAATACTACATATTGTATTGATACTGGAGCAGGGATTGATGCGTGTGACTTTTATAGTGGTAATAATACTTTATTGAATATTGAGTCAGTAAAATCAGTAATTAAAACTGCAGCTAGCAACCAAAACTATAATTATTTAAATTATATTTTAAAATTAGTAGATGAAGCGAAGAATTATAAAGAAGAGGTTTCTTTGTTATCTACAATTAATTATGATAATTCATACATAATAGGTAATGATGAAAAATATATTGAAACAAATTTAATCACTCCTACAGTACAATCAAACTCTAAAAATTTTATGTATTATTCTTTAGAAATAAAGGATCCTAATAATTATGGGGCATATTTTGTTAATAGTAAAAATGAAAAAATAACAAATACAGATAATTTTACTGGATCATTTAAAATCTATATTCCTGTTAAAGAAAATATTGATAAAATTGATTTAAGCTCTGTAGAAGTTAATATTTATGGGTATTTTACTAAATTAATTGGCTATAATTATAGAATAACAAGTTCTTCTGTTACTAGTGAAAATAGTGTTGATAATTTAATGAATAATTATGGAGGCAATAAATATCAAAAATATAGTAATTTGGCATTAGGATATACTCCATATGAGATAGTTAAAACAAGTTTTAAATTATCTAATTTTGTTAAAGTAAGTAAACTTGATATAACTAATTCTGAAGAATTGCCAGGAGCAACTTTAGAAATAACCAATAAAAATGATAATTTAAAAAAATGGGTATGGAAATCTACTGATAAACCTTATTATATTTACTTAGAAAATGGGGAATATAAATTATGTGAAACTTTAGCTCCTACGGGATATACTTTAAATACAAATTGTGTTGATTTTATAGTTGATAATAATAATATTAAAGCAGTACAATTATTTAATGAAAAAGAAATTATTGTGCCAAACACAGCTAGTAAAATTTCAAAAATATTTTATATTATTGGGGGATTACTTGTATTTATAGGTATTGTAACTTTTGGATTTGTTTATACTTATAAAAAATTAAAAAAATAGTTTTCATTGATTAGAAAATTAACTTTATTGATAAAAATAAAAAACTTGCAAAAGTGCATATTTAAGCCCTGATTCAATTATATATTGAATTGGGGCTTTATATTTAAATATATATATAAGCTAATATTGTTGAAATAATTATTCTTTGATAATTTCCTATATTTAACAATAATATTCTAAAATTATTTTCTATTTTATTGTTATAATATTATTTTTTAGAATTCTTATTTTTCCTTATTATTATAGAAAAAAAGAAATTTTTTTCGACTTATCAATTTTTATTAATTTTTATGTAAAAAAAGAAAAGCACTATTTAGTACTTTTTTTAATTAGAACTTTTGCTTAATTTAACTTTCGTTGTATGTTCTTTACCATTACGGATATATGTTAACTCTATTGTATCTCCAGCTTGATGTTGATATAATTCATATCTTAAATAAGCTATATCTTTTATTTTGTGATCATCTAATTTAATAATTACATCGCCTTTTTTTAAATCAGATTCTGCTGCTCCAGTATTATCTTGACAATCTACTACAACTACACCTTCATCTATATCTTTATCAATTGAAATACCATTACTATAAAGGCTTTGGATATCTTCGGCATTTATCATAGTAATACCAAGTAAAGGCCATTCTATATCATCGCCTTTTTCTAAGGTTTCTACATGACTCATAGCATATTCAATTGGAATTGCAAAGCCCATTCCTTCAATTTCATCATCAACTAATTTCATGGAACAAATTCCTATTACTTCCCCATTAATATTTAATAATGGTCCTCCACTATTTCCAGGATTTATTGAAGCATCAATTTGAAGAACTCTCATAATCCAATCATTACTACTTGAGTTACCTACACTTACAGATACCATTCGGTCTTTGCCTGATAAAATTCCTGAGGTAACACTGCCTCGATAATCATAGCCCATTGGAGCTCCTATTGTAAAAATAGTATCTCCTAAATTTACTTTTTCACTATTTCCTATAGTTGCGACCATAGAAACTTTAGATTTATCTATTCTTAATACTGCTAAATCTAAATATTCATCTCCACCTAATACTTTAGCATCAATTTCTTCATCAGTAGCTAATGTTACTTTTATATCTTTACTACCTTCAACTACATGTTGATTAGTTAAAATATAACCATAATTATTATCTACTTTATAAATAAAGCCACTTCCTGTTGATGCTAATTGATTATTTTGATAAGCTTGAATAACTACAACAGCATTATATATTTTATCGATTGAAGCTGCTAAAGATGATTTTTCATAAACTTGGGTTTTATTTTTTGTTATTACTGTATTATTGCTACTATTTAATACTTCATTCATTAGTGGTGTCCATTTTAAAATTGAAATAGTTATTATTCCTCCAATTACAAATGAAAAAATTACTAAGAATACAATTTTTAAATTATTTTCCTTCTTCTTCATTAATTTTACTCCTTTCAATTTTGCTTAAGTCTTTCCAATTCAAAGGAAATCCCATTCTGTTCAAAACTGTTTCTATACTTATAGTTTTTAAATTATAATTAAGTGTTTCTATTACATTATCCATTTCAATAGTCATATTTTTAAAATCTTCTATTGTAAGCATTTGTTTTAAAATTATAATTAAAGCAAATAAATCATTTTTTCCATAAATATATTCATCCTCTTCTTTAGGAATTTTTAATAATTGGTGGTAGATAGTATTATTAATTGTACTATTGGTTTTGTTTTCATATAAAATATCTTCATGAGCACATAAATTTCGATAATTAGCTAATAATGGCAAATAAATTTTTAAAGCTTCAACTTCTATTCCATAAATTTTCGCTATTTCTTTTTGATCTTCATTTTTTAAAACTGAGAACATTTCACTTACAATTCCAAAGGATAATACTTTTACCAAAATCCATAAAGGAATATATCCATAATTTGAAGAATAGTGAACAGTAGCACTATGTTGTGGTCCATTTACTTTAATTTGTCTTTTCATTTTTCTAAGCAAATCATTAAGTCGAGGCTGCTTATCAGGGTCGGTAGTAAAGTTTTTTGGCTTTAAATAATCATTTTCACGATATCCATATTTTTTTGATAATTGATATGAAGTTATAGATTTTAAATTATTTTCAATTACTAAAATATATTTAAATAAAATATTTCTAAAAGATCTATCAAACATAAACAAACTGTATAATTCTTCGAAGGTGGTACCTTTTTTAAATGTTTTAGGAGAAGTTTGATTCATAAATAAATGGCGGTAACCATTTAAAAAAAAGTAATTTTCTCTTAACAATATTTCTTTAACATATTTTTCATCGTTTATAATCATACCTTTATGTTTAAAAATTTCAATTTGCTCATCTAAAGTTTTAAATTGTTTTTCTGTCATATCATCACCTATTATTGATTATAGCACATAAATTAATTAAAAAGAATGAAAAATTTGTGAATTTATATGTTATAATATTAATACATTTTTAATAAGAGACATGAAATATATATGAAATGAGATGATAAATTATGCCTGCATCAATTACACATGCTTATTTTGCAAAAGATATTTATGATATATTACCTGATAAAATAAAGGATAAATGTGATGTTAAGAGAATTAAAATGTTTGGTCAAAGTGTAGATTCTTTAATGTTTTATAATCTTTTTTCAATTCTTCCTGGCAAAAAAATTAGAAATTTTCATTCTTATTTTCATCAAAATAAAACTCAATCGTTTTTTATAAATTTACTTAATTATGTAAAAAGTAATCAATTAAATAATGATGTGGATGTTTCTTCATTTATTGTAGGATTTATATGTCATTACATTTTAGATTCTACTATTCATCCATATATAATTTACAAATCAGGAGTATTTGATAAAAAAAATCATTTGACATTTAAATATAATAATATTCATGCTATCATGGAAACGTTTTTGGATAATGATATGATTTTACGTAGAAATAAAACAAATCCTTATAATTTTCCACTTAATAAATTTTGTTTTGATTTAAGAACTTTTTCTAACGACTTAAATAAAACTATAGATTATACTTTTTATAAAACTTTTAAAATTAAAAATATGAGTAAAATTTATTTTAAATCTTTAAAACAAATGAGATATTCTTTAATTTTATTTAGAAAAGATAGATTTGGTATTAAAAAGTTCTTTTATAAATTAATTGATACTTTTACTATGAAAAATACTTTTAGATTTGATGCTATAAGTTACCATTTCCCTATTGAAGATAGACATAATTTTTTAAATAGTACTCACCAATTATGGAGAAATCCGGCTATATATGATATGACGAGTACTGAATCATTTATAGACCTTTATTTAAAGGCAATTAAAATGGCAAAAGTAATAGTATGTGCAAGTTTTGATTTTCTTGAGGGAAGGGATATAGATTTAGAAAAGATATTTATTAATACTAATTACTTAACTGGGTTAAATTGTGAGTTAAAAAAGGAACTAAAGTATTTTGAATTTTAGTTTCTTTTTGTATAATATTTTCTTTTTATTAAATACTATTATTAGGTGATAGTATGATTTATAATTATGAAATATTAAATAATGGAGAAGAAGACATTTTATATCTTTATTTAAATATGACATATGAATTTTCTAAAGAATTGGGGAGAAAAGCTACTAGTGATGATTTAGCTCAAAGAACAAAAAATTTTATTGTTAATAATAATATTAAATTTGATGGTAAAAAAGTTTATATTATTATGGATGGAATTGTGGTTAGAACAGTAGATATTAAAGATAAAGTTTTAATTCAAAGAAAAGACAATAAAGTTGATTATAGTAATAGTAATTTTTTGGTCAATGTTAAATTGTTGGATGATTCAATAATTGAACTTGAACTTGGTAACTTTTTAGTTAATATTTTGGCTTATTTTTTTTCTTTAAATTTAGAAAAAGAGACATTAAAAGCTACTTGTATTTTATTTAGAACTTATGCATATAAAATGATGAAAGAAAATGGTCTAATAAATTTAGCTGAATTATTTATATATGAACCTATTGAAAATTATTTAAGTGCTTGGGATAAAAAATATTTAAAAATTGTGAATTATTTAAAAGATATTGTAAATTCAACTGATGAAATATTTTTATTATTTAATAATGATTATATTTTACCTTTTATTCATTATTCTAATATGGGATGGACATTTAGTAGTTCAAAATATTCTTATTTAACCAGTGTTGAGAGTTTATGGGATATATGTTCTCCTTATTATGTTGAAAAAAAAATTTATTTATATAAAGACTTATTTAATATTCTTAAATTAGAAAAAACTAATAAATTTATTTTCCAAATTATTGAAAAAGATGAATATAATCAAGTAATTAAATTAAAAATAAATAACAAAATCTTTTCTGAAGAGGAAATTAGAAAGATGTTTAATTTAAAATCTTTGCATTTAAGTTTTATCATTAATAAAAATAATTTTGTCATTATTTCTAGAGGATATGGAAATTTTTTAGGATTAAGTTTATATGGAGCTAATGAACTTGCCAAAAATGAATGTAACTTTATTACAATTTTAAATTATTATTTTCCAAAATGTGCAATTTTTAAATATAAAAAAGCTTATTATACGTAAAATCTTGAATAGATATACATTAATAAGCTTTTATATTTTATTTTTTAAATCTGCTAATATTTTATCAGCATCTTTATTCATTTCGACTGTTGAGACTAAGAATTTTGCATAACTATAAATTGTAGCAGTTAGATCATTTAAATCAGGAATATTTTTAGTTGAAATTATACTATTAATTATATCAGCTTGAAGTTTTAATTCATCAGAAATAGATAATACTTCTTCATAAGAAAGATTTTCAATCATTGCTTAATTTTTCAACTCCTTGTTCAGAATTAAGTGCAGGATTTTTTAATAATTCTGCATTTTTTATAATTATATCTTTATACTCATTAATGCTATCTATATAATTATAATTATCCTGATTTTTCCATCCTGATTTCATTTTTTCTAAACATTCAAATATTTTATTAATAGCTACTATATATTTATTATAATCTGACATAAAAACTCCTTATATTAAGATTATTTTAGATCCATTTTCTAAATTTGTGTCACGTACTGTTTTATTTACATCGTAAATTTCACCGGTACTTTTACTATATAAATTGCTTTCTTCTCTTATTATATATGCTTTATCCGTTAATTCAACTAAATTTTCTTCTATTAGTCGTTTAATTGTTCCTATTTTTTTATTTATTGGGATAAATAAATCATAACTTTTTTCTATTATAGGAATATCTAATTCAATTAAAATTTTATTCTTATTCATCATTTTCACCATTTTCATCAGAGATTAATTTTATTACTGATGCTTTTCCCTTTTTTATAATAAAGCCAAATTGTGGTGGTAATTCTTCTCTTAAATTTTTTGCTAGTGTTGTAACTTTTAGAGTAAATTGATTATTTATTCCATTACCAAGCCATAATCCATATGATAAATCAGTATGATTTTTAAACCAAGTTTCAAATGATAAAGCTTTAATAGAATCTATATTATCTACAATTATAAATTTTATTTTTTCTAAGCTAGCAACTTTATCAAATAAAGATGTAAACTTACTTTTTTCAATATTACTTAGTTTTGATAATATGGTATTGATTCCAATAATTAAACATATAATGTATGAATCTGAATTATTAATAGTTTCTAATAGTTCATATAATTTATCTAACCCTTCATAACAAGTGCCATTTGAGTAAAAAACATTATTTTGATTTATTATAGAACCAATATTTAAAGAATCCATAATTAATAAATTAGTATTATTAATATTTGCTAAAACTTTTATAAATTCTTTAAAGAATTTAGTTTCTTGGGATATATCATCGCTTGTTATTGTATATATTAGATTATTTTTTAAATTAATATTAGCAACTTCTAATGTATCTTTGGATATTCCTATTGGTATAGATAAAAATGTTTTTATGTTTGGTTTTAATAAGTTTAAATTAATAATTTCTGGCAAAATTGGAATGTTTTTTGCTTTGTAATCAAATATTTGATTTAATTTAGAACATATTATTTTTATAAAATCGGTCATTTTTTCTTCAACATAAGGGTAAGCAGTTTGAAATTCATAAATATTATCTATCAGTATTAAACCTCTTCCAAATACTTTTGAAGGTTCTTTTTTACGAACGTTTGGTATAACTGATGAATAATCTCCTGGATCATTAAATTGTAATACAATATTTTTCTTAAAGTTTTGTTTTAATCTATATCTTATTGCATTAGGTCCATTAGTACTAAATATGAATACAACACCATATTTTAAACAATCTCTCGTTAATTGATTTAATAAATCTTCTATATCATTATAAGTTTCTATAAATGCTTCTACATTATTAATAACTACTATAATCATAGGGATTTGTTTTCCACCATGATTAATGTAAAAATCATAAGATCCATTATAATCTACAAATAATTTTTTTCTTTCTTCTATTATACTATTTAACATTTTAAATAAATTATTAACTTTTTCAGTATCTGTTGAAATTATTACATCACCGATATGGGGAGCATTTTTAAACATTGTTAAAGTTTCTGCTCCAAAGTCTAGAAGATAAAAATTGACTTCTTTTGGTGTATAGCCTGTAATAGTTGAATATATAATGCTAGTTAACATTAATTCTTTTCCACTACCTGCAGATCCATATATTATAGTGTTTCCTTCTTTAGATAATGGTAAAGTCAAAATGTTTTGTTGTTGATTATCAGGATCATCATACTCCCCTATAATAGGATTTATATTATTTTTTTCATTAATATAAGAATATTTTTGTTTTAAATCACTTAAATATATAACATCTGGTATTTTATCAAGCCACAATTGAGGGATTGATATGTTTTCTACTTTTGCTTCTTCTACAATATATTTTATAATATTAGTTATTTCTTCACCTTCGGATTGTACAATAACTTCTCCAACTTTTGTATCTAATGATTTAATTACATTACCAACGTTATCAATTATATTTATTGATTGATCAACTTTTTTCTTTCTTTTTTCAGTAGGATAATATTGAGCTCCAGCCCATGCAGCTTGCCCAATAGTAAATAATTCATTATATCCAACTTGTAAATAGAATCTACCAGGATTTTTTAAAGAAGCTGCATCTGGTACTTTTATCATATCCATACTATCAGATTTATCTTGGACTTTTAAGCAAACTTTAAATTTGGAGTTTGACCAAATTTGATCATTTACAACTCCACTTGGTTTTTGAGTTGCTAAAATAAGATGGACTCCTAAAGAACGCCCTATACGAGCTGTTGAAATTAATTGTTCCATAAACTCTGGTCGTTGATCTTTTAATTCAGCAAATTCATCACTTATTATAAATAAATGAGAAATTGGCTTTTTTACAAGTCCTTTTCTATATAAGCTTTGATATTTATAAATATCTATAGTACTTTCATCTAACTTATCTCTTGCCTCATTAAATATACGTTGTCTTTTCTTTAGTTCACTTTGAATAGACGCTAAAGATCTATTCATTTCAATAGTATCTAAATTGGTAATAGTTCCTGCTATATGTGGTAATTTCATTCCTGTTTCTTTATTTTGAAAAACTCCTGCTAAACCTCCACCTTTGTAATCTATTAAAACAAAAGATACTTCATAAGGATGATAATTAAGGGCCATTGAAAGTACATATGTTATAATAAATTCTGATTTACCAGAACCTGTCATTCCAGCTATTAAACCATGTGGTCCATGAGCTTTTTCGTGTAAATCAAGTTTAAATAATTCACGTGATTTATCCACTCCAATTGGGGCTTGTAAAGATTTAGTCGGATCATTTGATTTCCATCTATTAATAACATTTAATTGATCAACCATACCAACATTATACATTTCAAGAAATGATAAACCTTGAGGTAAAGTTCTATTTTCTTTGGCTAAATCAATTGGTATATTTGCTAATATTTTACAATACTCTTCAATATTTAATGTTGGATCATAATCAGCAATAAATTCTTTTTGTTTATTAGATACCAATTCATTTTCAAATACTCCAGAAATTCTATCTCCTATACTAATAAATGTTTTACATTCATTTGGAATGTTAACAAGTCTAGGACTAATAACAATTAAACTAAAACCATAATTTATTTCTGATTCGCAAACATCTTTTATAAAGTCTACATCTCTTACTGATTTATAATCATCTGTTATTATTAAATAATAAGGTTTGTAACGATGATAATCAGTATTATTTACTTCCATTTTGCCACTAACTTCTTTAAATTTTCTTGCTTGAAATTCTTGTTCTAAATTTAAAGATATTTCTTTTGCTTCATCAAGATTAGTTGCAAAATATCTTATTTGCTTATTATTACTCCATACATGAGGGGTTATTTTTAAATATGACCAATTATCCACATTTTGTTCATTAGTCATTATAATAATTTTTAAATCTTCATAGCTATGAAAAGCAAGCATTTGTAAAATAAGACCTTCTATAAATTTATTTTTATTGCTAGCCGTACCTATTATAGCTGTTATATTACTTTTTATGAATGATAGAGATATTGGTACTTTTTCTAAGGTTCTTGATTCAGCTCCTAGTTTATAGACTTCTTGAAGTAAATTATCATCTTCTAGGGAAAAATGTTCTTCTGGAAAACCAATTTTTCCTTGTAATTCAGTTGAGCCTACTCCTAATCTTAAATCTAGAAAATCTTCTTGATCTATTTCTCTTTCCCATAAATTTCTTTTTTTGTTACTGATAATTTCTTTTATATCTGATAATGGTAAATAATTATCAATCAATATTTGTCTTTGAATTTTCATTTCTGCTTGAATCTTTTCTCTTTTTGATTCAATATACTCCATGTATTTTGTTTGACGTAATTTTTCTTTCTTTTTACGTTGTTTTGTTTGATATCTTCTTTGAAGATTAGGCCATAGTAACATTGTCATAATCATAGCTGATGACATTAGCAAAGATGGCCATGTTGTACTTAAATCTGCTGAGCCATTAATCACACTCATTAAAGAATTGTAGCCCATCATCATTGACATCATAGCCATTGAAAGCATAGGTCCAATTGTATAAATCATGGGCATTTTTTCTTCTTCCTGTTTTCCAGGTGGTGGATCTATATTTATAACGACTTCTTCAATTTTTGTTTTAAAGCGAGGTGATTTATAAAAATAATCTTCTTCTTTAAAAAATTCTATCAGTTCTTCTTCTATATTATCTTTTTCAACTTGTTTTTGAACAATTCTTGGCATTAATTCAAATACATTTGTATCATAGCTAACATTATTACCAGGATTATTGATTATTATAGAATCTTTCATCACAATAATTCTTAATCCCATTATAAATATATTATCTCCATATTCTAATTGTTTAGTTTTAATAGCAGTATTATTAACATAGGTTCCATATTTACTGTTTAAATCTTGAATAATCCATTCTTTTTTATTATATATTAATCTAGAATGTTGTTTTGATACTAAGGGATAATTATAATATATATTGGCTTTGTCATCATTTCCAATTATAATTTCTTCTTCATTATTTACTTTTAAACTAAGCATATTTTTTTCACAAGTTGGTGAACAATATAAAATTACATATTCATTATCTGTGTTAATTTTCAAAAAATATAAACTATAATTTAATAATATAGCAGAATCCACTTCTTTTGTTCCACTCATTATTTTAGTTTCAAAATCACTTTTTATTCTCCATTTTCCTTCAAACTCTTCAACATTTATTAAATTTCTTGTGTTACCTAAATAATCATTATCTGTAATCCAATAACTTCCAGAGATTGTAGTTGGTAAGATAAAATTATATATTTTTTTTCTTTTGATTAGTCTAACAATCACTAGAAATCACCCCAGTTATTATTCCTATTATATATAATTATAATGTTTTTTTGACCTTTTTACAATAATTAATAGCAAATTTTTTATTTTTGAATATTTTACGGGAATTTATCAGTTTTGAAATAAGAAATTTGTGGAAACCATTGAAAAATGGTTATTTTTGCTCAAATTTTAAAGTAAACGCAACTTTTTAAGGTTAAATGCAACTAAAGTATGATGGCAAGTTAGTAACAAAT
>CANRGD010000035.1 GCA_947630105.1 uncultured Bacilli bacterium
TTTATATTAAAATTTTCATTTTAATATCTTTTTCATTTAATATGACTAGTTTTCCATAAAACTTTTCACACTATCATATAATAATTAAATTTTTAGTACGGCATTTATTATTTAAAAGAAATCTTCTTCTGTCTCTTCTTTTTCTTTTGTTTTGCGATTTCCTTTTGGGGAAGAAGATGTATTTTCTTCACTGATTTTACCTTCTACATTTACATTATTTGGTGTACATAAAAATATTCCGCCACCTAATTTTTGTAAATCTCCTCCTATGGCATAAATTGTTCCATATAAGAAATCAACGATTCTCTTAGCTTGATCTGGAGTTACTCTTTTTAAATTTACTACTACTGCACAACGATTTTTTAGGTAATCAGCTATCTGTTGGCTTTCAGAATAAGCACGTGGTTCTAATAACATCATTTTACTACCAGCTATACCATTTTGTTCATGATACTCCTCTCTTGAAGTTTTATAAAATTCTTCTTCTGGTGTTATTTCTACTTCTTCTGTATCTTCTCCACCAAATATACCTTTCAATAAAGCCATAAAAATTCCTCCATCTTCTATTTTGTATTATTATATTTTATTTTAGCACATTATTAAAAAAAGAAAAAGACTAAATTTTTACTTTTTCTTAATTATTTCCACTTAATATTTCTACTGTGTACTGAGTGGGTGAATTTTGAGCATTATTTTGTGGTTGTTCAGTAGATAATATTTGCGGTGGAGTTGATGAGGCTACACTGGGTTCGCTTCCTGTATAAAAAGTATTAGTCTGTTGAAAACTATTATTTAATTGTTGTTGCATAATTTTAGTAACATCATCACTTGAAAAATCTTGTAAACTACTTTGAGGTAGATTGTTGATTGAAGCAGGGCTTGGAGATGGAGCAGGAGAAAAAGATTTAGTTGATGAATACCAAACTGTTTCTAAATCAACATTATTACTTAATGGTCGAGGATTTGGTAAATCAATATACATTGGAATAGGTACTTTGAAAGCTGTTCCAAAGGCTATACAATTTCCAGGTTTTAGATTTTTTAATTGTAATACTATTTCGGATGAGATATTGGGAACCATTTCTTTTATATAATTTAAGTCTTTAGGATGTAGTGTTCTTAAAATTACAAAATTAGAACATTGAGAAATACAAGTATCAGAAAGTTCACTTGGACGTTGAGTTATAAGAGCTAAAAATATACCATATTTTCTTCCTTCTTTTGTAATTCGTTCAAATATGTTATAACCAAGCAATTCAATGTCTTTATCATGTTGAACATAACGATGAGCTTCTTCTATTACTATATGGTAAGCTTTACTTCCACGTGGTTTAGTGGTACTAGCTTTTAAAAATAGCATTCTAGAAATAATTTTGGTAAATACTTTAGCAAGACGATCATCTATATAATTAATATTAAAATTTATAATTTGACATTTTTGATTATTTTTATTTGTTACTAAGTCTTCAATATATTGATCTCTATCTACAAATTTTGGATAATTAAAGAATTCTTTATTTTCGCCGGTTGCAAGTGTATGAAGACGAACACTCATAATATTAGCATAATCAAATACTTTATCACTTTTTAAAATTCCTTCACTTATAAGAGCAAATTCCATAGCTTGTTCTAAATCTGTCAAAGTATAATAAGGATTTAACTCTTCAGGGGATATTTCAGTTTGTTGTTCTAAAATATACCCTCTTATAAATTCAACTACTAGTTCTATTTCTTGCATTTTACCTGTTTTATCAACATATAAGCATTGTTTTAATGTTCTAGTATATCCTGGTTGTACAATTTGGCTTTCAAGATTTAGAGATGGTGTATTAAATTTTGTTAATACTCCTACTACTTGATCTCTTATTTTAGTTGAATCATTACCTGATAATAAAATATCTTGTAAAGCGCGAGCTATAATATCATTTTTTCTATTAATGACATTTTCATTATTACCAGTTAATATTTGAACTAATTTTAAAGTTTTTTCTATAATTGGCAATTGATTAGGTGTTGTAGCATCTAATAATAAAGCTAAATCATCAACATCAAGTAGCCAAACTGGTATTTTTAATAATTCTACTTCTTGATCAGTAACATTTGTAGTATAAGCTTTATAATTTATAAGTTTATTTTGATTATTTAAAGTACTAAAGGCATTAGAATATTCTCCATAAGCATCAAAGAAGAATAAATTAGAATTAACGGGTGGAGTTATACTACTTATAAATAATTTTTGTAAGATTGAAGCTACTGTACAACTTTTACCTGATCCACTATTTCCTAAAATAGCAAAATGATTACTAAAGAAATCATTTATTCCAACATTTATTTTATAATTATCATATACATTACTAGTTCCAAAATTTGTTTTTCCTAACTCTAATTTTTGGTTTCCTAATATAAGTCCTAATTCTTCTGCTTTAATAATTCTAACTAAAGATTTAAAAGAAGGTTTGTTTGAAGAGCCAGGTATAAAAACATTATTTTTAATTTCTCCTACAATATTAGCAATCAATTGTGTTTGGCTAACATTAGCTACTTCACCTACTATTTTTTTATCTTTGTCTTCAAAAACAATATGTACATTTACTAAATTTGGTTGTTCATTGATATCTATATTTAAATTTAATATAACGCTATTATCAATTATTTCTTTAATTTTACCTAGCATCAAATCACCCTTTATATTATTAATTATAGTATAGCAAAAAATAAAATAAAAAAAAAGTATTTAAACTTTTAAAATTAAAAAATTATTGTCAAAGTAAATTTAGTTTAATTTTAATGTAAAGTTTTAAGGCTTAAAAAAATAGTTTATCAAATAAACTATTTTAAGAGCTTTTATCCTTCAAATAAACCATGAATTTTTTGTCTATCTATATCTGAAATATCTTCTACCTTCCACTCTTTATCTTCTTTTGTTAAGTTAAATGTAATTTCATATTTTATTTTGTCTGTTACAGATTTTAATTGTTTTATTTTGTAATCTATGAAAGCACTTAATTTTTCAAAGCCTTCTCCTTCTATAATAGTAGTTTTATCGTCTGAAGAAGTATCTTCTTTATTTTCGCTAGTTTTTTTCTTAAATTCTTCTTCATGTTCTTTATAATATTCTTTTGATTTATTTATAGATGTTTTATAATCATATACTTCAATTTCAACATCAACTGTGGCAGTATCACCATCAATTTTTTCATCTTTTATTTTATATGACAAGTTTTGATATTGTTTTTCTAATAAGGCTTTATATTCTTTTTTTTGTTCATCATTCATTGAAGAATCTTCAGCTATTACATTATCAAGTTGAGTTAATACTTCACTATCCATATTTTGATATTTACTTAAAACTTTTTCTACTTTATCAGATGGGGTATTAGAAGTTGTGGAGCAACCTGTAAATAAAAGTAATATCATAAATAATGTGATTAATATTTTTTTCATATTTTTTCCTCCTATTTATATGATGATAAAAAAAAGAATAATTTATACATGCAAATTATTCTTTTATATAAATAACTCCACTAGCATTATCTCGTCCATTGAAAGGAACGATATAATTAGTTAGATATTTTTCTTTTAAATAAGCTGGTACTGATAATTTTTGATCAATATTTACAGCTTCATATATTAAATTTTTAAGAATTTCTTCTTTTGAAGATGTTTTAATAATATGAGTTATCTTTTTATCAGTTAATAAATCAGTTACTCCATCAGTTAATAAGAGAATTATTTTATAATCATTGTTAATTATATTTGTAGAAATTTTTAATAATTTATCATTCAAACCAATACAAGCATTAATTAAATTACTAGTTGGAAAATATCTTAAATCTTCTTTATTAACATTATCATACTTAAAATATAACCAAACATCTGAATCATCTTCTGTAATTTGAATTAATTTTTTTTCTTTATAAATGTAAGTTCTAGAATCACCAATATTAAGAACGAGAGTATTTTTTTTAGTTATAATAGCTAATGTTAGAGTGGTGCCAACACTATTTTCTTGATAAGTTTTTATTAAATTATTATGAATTTTTTTGATAAGTCTTTTTAATAAGGAGATACATTTAGTAGTGTTTTCAAATAAAAGTATATCTCGATTACTAAACCACTTAGAAATCTCATTAATTGTATAAGTTGCAGCTATATCTCCATGAGCTTTACCACCCATTCCATCAGCAACTGCTAATAAAATAATATTATTATTTTTGGGATGATGTAAAAAAATAACTGCATCTTCATTTTTTTCTCTAACTAGACCTATGTCACTTATCTTATCAAGTACTTCCATAATAACTCCTTAAATTTAGTGGTATATGTATTATCACTATTGAAAGTATAGCAAATTTTTTTTAATTTTGTCTATCTTCATACTTGTATTATAAACATTTTTTTAGTTTTTTTACTTTATTTGTCACTAAATTTTAAAATTCACAATTTCCTGGAGTTCTAGGATATGGAATAACATCTCTAATATTTTCAATACCTGTTAAATACATAATTAAACGTTCAAAGCCCATTCCAAATCCTGAGTGAATGCAACCACCATATTGGCGTAAGTTTAAATACCAAGATAATTCGTCTGTTTTCATATTCATTTCTTGCATTCTTTTAATTAACATTTCATATCGTTCTTCTCTTTGAGAACCACCCATTAATTCACCTGATCCTGGAACTAAAAGGTCAACTGCAGCTACGGTAGTATTATCATCATTTAAGCGCATATAAAAGGCTTTAATGTCTTTTGGCCAATCATATACAAATACGGGAGCTTTAAATTTTTCTTCAGTTAAATATTTTTCATGTTCTCTAGCTAAATCTTCTCCAAATTGAGGAGTAAATTCAAATTTTTTATTGGATTCTTGTAAAAGTTTAATAGCATCATGATGTGTAATTCTTACAGCTTTGGTTTTTAAAAGTGTTTTTAATTTTTCTATTAATCCTTTTTCTACAAAATTATCTAAAAATTCTAATTCTTCGGCACAATTAGTTAATACGTAGTTTACGATATATTTTAGCATATCTTCCATTATATCCATGTCCCCTTCTAAATCGCAAAAAGCCATTTCTGGTTCTATCATCCAAAATTCAGAGGCATGAGTTTTAGTATTGGAATTTTCTGCTCTAAATGTAGGTCCAAAAGTATAGACATTTTTATAAGCTAAGGCAAATGTTTCTGCTTGTAGTTGACCGGATACAGTTAGGGAAGCACTTTTGGCAAAAAAGTCTTTAGCATAATCTACACTACCATCTTTGTTTTTTGGAACATTTTCTAAATCAAAACTAGTAACATGAAACATTTCTCCAGCTCCTTCACAATCACTAGCAGTTATTAATGGGGCATGAAAATATACAAAGTTTTTATTTTGAAAATATTCATGAATAGCAAAAGATGCTTTACTACGAATTCTAAATACTGCTTGAAATAAATTAGTTCGAGGTCGAAGATAAGCTTGCTCACGTAAAAATTCTTTGGAATGTTTTTTAGGTTGAATTGGAAAGTCTTCTAAACAATCACCTAATAAAATAATATCTTGAGCTTGAATTTCAAATAATTGATTATTATTTGGTGATTTAACAACGGTTCCAATTACTTTTATAGAACTTCCTATGTGATATTTCTGAATTTCAGAGAAGTTTTTAAGTTTATTATCATAAACTATTTGAATAGGTGTAAAATATGTTCCATCAGAAAAGGAAATAAAACCGAATTCTTTTTGTTTTCGATGATTTCTTATCCATCCTTCTAAAGTAATTTTTTGATTTAAGTATTTTTCAATATTATTATATAATTCTTTATCTGTCATTTTCTTTCTCCTTCTTAAAATAAATTTGAATAATATTTCCAGGCTATAATTCTTGTTACAGCTGTTTTTAAAAGTTCTTTATCTATTATACCATCTTTTACATTAGAAAGTATTATATTATACATATTTATAAAATCACTGGTTAAAAGCATATCATTTCCTGCTTGAAGTGCTAAAGTAGCAGCTTCATTAATATTATATTTTTTACTAATTGCTCCCATAGCTAAATCATCAGTAATTATTATTCCACTAAAATTTAGTGTTGTTCGTAATTCGAAATTAACTTTTTTGCTTAACGAAGCAGGAAATGTTTCATCCATGGCATAAGTTATATTATGGGATACTAATATGCAGGGAACACCGGCAGCAATGCCTGCTTGGAAAGGTAAAAAATCACTGGTTAAAAAATTTTCATAAGGGCGATAATCATAAACTATTCCATCATGAGTGTCTTTATTATTACCATAGCCTGGAAAATGTTTTAAACAAGAATTTATATTATTTTTATTACTATATGTTACCATATTTTTTATATATTCAGCTGTTTTTGAAGCATCTTGGCCAAAACTTCGATCATAAATAAAATCACTTTCATTGGTTGAGATATCTGCAACAGGAGCTAAATTTAAATTTATACCTAGGCTTAAAAGTAAATTTGCTTTTTCAGTTTCTATTTTTTCTAATAAATCATAGCCCCCTTCTTTATATATAGTTTGAGGTGAGGGAAATTTTTCAGAGCGAAAGTTTTGGAAACGACTAATTCTTGTTACTGTTCCACCCTCTTCATCAACAGCAAAAATAAGGGGATATTTACTGAGTTTTTGATTATTAGCTAATTCTTGAGTTAAACTTTCTTTGGTATGGTTTTCTATATCTTTGGCAAATAATATATAACCTCCTGGATAGTAAGAGCTTTCAGATTCTACAGTTTCTTTATTATAACGAACTAAAAATATTTGTCCTACTTGTTCTTCTAATGGCATCTTATCAACAATAGCAATTGCTTGATCATAAAACTTTCCAAATAGATAGGCTGAATAATCAGGTTTTTGTGTTTTTTTAGGTTGAGAAATGGGTTTGGAATTAAGATTAGCATCAGGTATATTTATATAAAAAAAGAGTCCTATAAATATTATTACTAGTAATAAAAGAAGTTTTTTCATAATAATCTCCTATTTCATAATTTTTTTAAATTCATTAGGGGTTATGGTCTCTAATAAAATTTCCTTTTTTAAATAAGGGTGATAGAATTTTAATTTAGTAGCGTGTAAATATAATCTAGGGGCTTTATCTTTAGAAAAACCATATTTTTTATCACCAACTAAAGGATGGTTTAGTGAGGCAAAGGCCACCCGAATTTGATTTTTGCGTCCTGTTTCAATGTTTATTTTAATTAAGGAAAAGTTGGGCGATTCTTTAATAACATGATAATTAGTTATAGCTTCTTTACCTTCTTTATTTTTGGCAACATAAACTAAATTAGTTGTAGTTTCTTTAAGATATTGAATAATTTTAGCTTCTTTTTTAGAAAGAGTACCATGAATTATACCTACATATTCTCTAGTTGTTAAAGCATTCCAATTTTCTTGCAACTTATTTTTGGTTTTTTCATCTTTAGCAAAAAGTACTATACCACTCGTGTCTTTATCTAAACGATGAATAACAAATAATTTGGCATGCTTATTTTTTTTATGTAAGTAGTCTCTTACTAAATGGTATAAAGTTTTTTCTTTTTCTTTAGGTGTTGATATAGTTAAAAGACCACTAGGTTTATTAACTGCTATTAAATAATTATCTTCAAAAATAATTTCAAATGGAAAAGTTGAATTTTTATTTTCGGTATCAATTATGATAGACATATTAGGAAAAATTTTATAATCATATTTAGTAATTTTAGTATTATTTATGTATATGGAACCATTTTTTAAATATTGTTTTATTCTTTTTTTGGGCATATCTAAGTTTTCTATTAAATAATTTAATAATTTAGTTTCATATTTAACAATAAGCCTCATAAAAATTTCCTTTCTTTTTAATTTTTATAGAATAATTTTTTAGTAGTTCAAACTTATAGCTATATTTCCTACTAATTACAAATATAATACAAATGTTTGCAGTAGTCAATAGTACAATTTTTTAGCATATTTTATAATGGATAATAAATTTTCTAAATAATTTTAATAATAAAAAAAAGAAAAGTACAGCTTGTACTTTAATCTTTATTCTTTTATTTTTTACTTTTATTGTGTAGCATAATTAAGAGTTACATTACCAAATTTTACTGTGAAGTTTCCATCTACTAAATTAGCAGTTGATGCATAATCTAATTTTACTACTACTGTATGACTTTTTATTGTAGTACCAGATTTTTTAGCAATTGCAGCACTTGTAATGCCTGATGTTTTATTTACTTGAGCAGCACTAGATGTAGCTGTTGCAACATCACTACCAATAGTAACTGTCATAGTAATTGCTTTACAAGCATTAGCAACCATTGTTGCTGAAGCTCCAGTATCAGCAGTGCAGGCAACACCTTTACCAGTTGCACCTGCAGCATCAGCTATAGTGATTGATTTTAAGTAAGCATCAAATTGACCATCATTTACAGCATAAAATGTATATGTTATTGATTGTCCAGGTGCTGAAAATGTTGCTCCTAATCCAGAAATTGTTGTAGCATTTAATGTTGGTGCTAGGGCTGTTGGACCACTAGCTGTTGGAGATGCTACACCTGCTGGAACTGGTGATGTAGTGGCTGCTGTTGCTGAACTTGATAATTTAACACTAAAATTGGCACTATTACCTTGAACTGTAGTATTTGTAAATTGAATATTCAAAGTTTTAGTAAATGCTGCATAACCAATAGTTAACCCTGCTACTGCAAATACCATCGCAAAAATAGCTATAACTCTTGTTTTTCTATCTCTTTCCATTACTCTTTTTTCCTCCTTATTTTTTATTATTTACTTTATAAGTATACAACACAACCCCCCCCCTGTCAATTTTTAACTAACTATATTGACAACTTTTTACCCCTAATTGCAAATTAATTTAGTTAAAGTAAAAATTATTAAATGTATATTTTGAAATATCATTAATTGTTGTATTTTGATTAGGAAGAATAAACTTCATAAGCGAAGTATAATCTGTGTCAAATTCAATAAATGAAGATTTATTATTAGCTATTAAATAATTTGTTGAAGATAAAATTTTAACTGCTGAAGCATTATAATCTAATAGCACTTCATCTTTTAAAGTATAAGTTTTTCTCTCTTCATTAACTAAATATGTTTGAAGAGAAGATTTTTCAGAGGTAGGAAATTTTGTTAAATTAGAAGAATTTAAAAATATTAAAAAATATTCATTAGGAGTAGTACTTTTTTTATAATTAGGACTTATTATATTATCATATAATTCAAAATCTGTTGCTTTATTTAAATAGTATGTTTCTTGAAAATCTTTAATTTTATCTTTACTTATAAGATATGTGATTTCAGGAGTTGTAGAAATATTAATTATTTTAATTATTGTATTAGTATCATTAAGAAGTAAAAAGTCATCTTGTAATATAAAAGAATCTATTTTAAAATTAGGTCCTAAAAGATCTGTTAAATTTAGAAGATTACTTATTTTACGGGTATTAATATCAATTCTTATAAGATAAAGTTGTTGATTTTTAGATGCAACTAGTAAAATATTTCCATTTTTATCAAAGTCAAATGCCATAATTTGATATTTTCCTGTTTGATAAATTTCAGTAATTTCTCCTAAATTATTCATTTTAGCTAGTTTATTTTTAGTAAGCATATAATAAATACTGTTATTATTAAATATTACTTTAGTTTTTGTATCTACTAAAGTATAACCTCTAATTACGCCATTATTATCATAAAGACTTAAATAATTTAAATTATCATTATCACTTATTTGTAATAAATATAAACCTTCACTTAGTTCTTTTTTACTTTGATTACTAATAGTTTTTAATTTAGTTGAACTTAATATTTCTATATTAGTTAAATCTAGGTTAAATGTTATTTTCTTTTCTTGATTATTCATTAATAATTTTATAGTTATTTTATTTAAAGTATTAGGAATTAAACCAATAATTTGATAACTATTAGTTTTATTTACAGCTAAGTTTTGTTCAAACTTTTTGGTGTTTTTGGCAGTTATTTGATAAGAAATATTTTTTATAGCTAAATCTTTTTTAAAATAAATATTAAAACTTAAGTCATTAGTAGAATAAGGATTATAAATAATAAGATAGTCTTCAGTAGACTTAGTTCGTAAGTTATTTATTTTTTTAGAAATAGCTTGGTGATAATTTAAATTATAGTTGGAAATTTCAGTAGATTTATAAATTTTATAAATATTTTTACCTAAAGTTTTATCTTGAACTAATTCAATATTTTTATAATACCAGTGAAAATCATTTTTATTTTGGTGCTTGTCAACTTGAATAGTACAATAAGTTAGTATAAATATTAATAAAATTATACTAAAAACAAGCCATTTAAGTTTAATTTTTTTCATAAATACTCCTAATTTTTTAAAAAGTTAAAATATGTTTTTAATTTGGAAATAATTTCATAACATGAGGTAACATAAAATTTAGTAGAAAATTTTTCTAAATTTTTTTTATCTCCTTTATTTAGTCCGATTGCTAATACAGAGAAATTAGATTTCTTAATTTTATTTACGGCTAGTAATAAATCAGTATTTTCATTAAAAAGATAATGGTTTTTATGTTCTGTATAGTTATTTACTTTTATATTTTCGGTAGAGATAATTTTTAAAAATTTAGGGGTAGAAATATTTGCTACTTCTACTTGATATGTTTTATTATTCCAGGTATGAAAAAGTAATTGATAGCTAGAAAAAGAGGTTTTTATTTTATTAAGGATAGTGGTTGCTAATGGTTTATTATATATTACTTTTTCTTTATTAACATCATAAACTAAAGCTCCATTATAAGCAATTATATAATCTAGGAAGGGATAACTTTTATTATAAGCTAATATATCTTCATAATTTTTAGTGGTTGTAACTATTAATTTTATATTATTAGTACGTAGTTTATCTATAATTAACATTAATTCCATAGGAATAGCTTCTTCTTCATTTATTAAAGCTTCAAAATTACAAACAAGTGCGTTATACATTTTAAATCCCCCTATAATGTTTATTTATATAATATGTTACTACTAGTTGTAAAGATATTGCTAAAATATAACCTGCAATTATATCAGTAGTATAATGAACTCCTAAATATATTCTACTAATACCTATAGAAATAATGATAATAAGAATAAGTATCGTAGAGCAAATTTTTATAAATTTATTTTTAACTTTGGTAATTATTAAATACAAGATTGTACCATATAAAGATATACAAATCATAGCATGACCACTAGGATAAGAAAAGCCACCCTGTTTTATTAATCTTAAAATAGTAGGCCTTTTTCTTCTAATTATATTTTTTATAATAGTATTTATAATAACTGAAAAAGTTGTATTTGAAAAGATTGTAAAAAAAGATTTCTTTTTTAATAATAAAAAGCTTATTATTAAAATTAGGGCAACTGTTTTTAGATTACCAAGTTTAGTTATAAATTTAAAATAAGTATCTAAGTAAGATGTTCGAAAAGATATTATAAACTGATATATTGCTTTATCAAATGAAGTTGTTAGTTGAGTTAATACTAAGATGGTGATAATTATAAAAATAATTAATAAAGTTAGTAAAATATTTTTTTGATACTTCTTCATTATTATTAGCTCCTTTATTTAGATACTATTTAAGGTAAAATTCACTTTCTATAATTATAAATTATATCATTTATTAAATTTTATGTAAATTAAACTGATATAGAAAGTAAAAATCCACCCTTAAAAAGGGTGGTTTTTCTCTAAAGCCTGTAAGGCTTGACACTGGCAGCTACCATTTGGTA
>CANRGD010000036.1 GCA_947630105.1 uncultured Bacilli bacterium
TCTGCTTTTTGTTCAATGTTTAAGTATAAAGTCTCTATATTTTTTTCACAACAAGATGCAAATTGATCAAACATTGCTGCATCTAATGTTCCTATATATTCTTGGAATCCTTTAGCATTATTTATTTTATCTGCTCCAGTTTGTAAATCTTTGGCCGTTTGTGACAATTCTTTTTTTGCATTCTTTAATGATTCTATTGATTCATTAACTAAATCACTATCATATGTAATATCTTTTGAAAACCATCCCATAAATCCACCTCTTATTCTGTAGTTGACGCAGCTTCTGCAGAAGCTAATCTTTTTCTTTCTTCATCTTCTTTTTGAGCAACAGCATTAAGTTCCATTTGCATATCATCTAAAACTTCTTGGACCTTAGCTCTTATTCCAGCTGTTATACTTTTTATTTCTTCTTCTAAAGCAGTGATAGATTCTCCACATGTTTCAATATTTCCAACCATAGTTGTTCCTTCTACTTCAAGAGCTTTAGCACTACATATTCCAGCAGTTGCTGTTACTTTGTTTCCAACTTTATAAAAATCATGGGCTGCTGTATCTATTAAATCACAACCTGCACATATTGTTGCCGCATCAATATAACTTGATGCTAATTCAGCATTAACATAAGCCCCTTTAAATGGTGTAATTTTTGAATTCATTATTCTTCTCTCCCTTTTTTTCTGCAATGCATAGTAAGAAAAGAAAGATTAATTTCTTTCTTTACTATACATTGCATTTGCAATGTATTTTATCCCTCTTGACTATAAGTAAGAGCTTGATCAACAGCTAAACGTAAGTTTTGTGCTGATAATTTCATTGTTTCCATAGCTTGTGGAATATCAGCAGTATAATATTCATTCCAATTTTCCAAAAGTGTATTAGACCAATCTGTTTGAACAGTAGATGGAATATTTCCAGTTATAGCACTATTTAAAGTTTGCATATTTTCTGCAATTTGAGAAACGATAGCATCAATTTGTTGAGCATCATCTGTAGCTGCACCAGGATTAATTAATAGATTCATTTATGTCACCTCTTTCTTAATAAAAATTTATTTATTTAATTTTATTTCATTCCACCCTTAACACTATTAACCATGTTACCAAATTTAGTAGTTTTCATACCCATATATTCCATAGCTTCATCAATTGTTTCTGCTATTTTCTTTAAAGTTGCTTCTTTTTCTTGATATTTTGCTAACAAATCATTAGCAGGATCACCTTGGATATCACCACTTGTAATTTCATTTATTAAATTAGTTAATTTAGCTAAATTTGTTTTATATGATTCTCCAGCATCTGCAAGTGCACTTCGTAAACTGTTTAGTCCTTCTTCTTCTACACGAATTACTGCCATATTCTTTTCACCTCCTACTTTTTTTATTAAGAATATAGTCTAATCTATTCAACCAAACCCATATCCTTATAAATATTTTAATATTTATTTTTTAATATGTAAAGAAATAGTTTTTAAAAATAATAATTAGACATATTTTTACATAAAATTATATAGGTATTTATAAACACATAAATATAATTTTTGAATATTTTATATTAGAAATAGATAAAGAGGTGGAGATTATGAGTACCAATAATTGTATTAAAAATTTGTTAAAGTTTATATGTTTGTTACAAAATAATTCTATTAATACCTGTAGTTTAGATGATGGATGTACTAAACCCTTTTTAGGACCATCAATAACCAATATTTGTTATAATACCAGAATTATTACTTTATATAAAAAGAATGGAGAAATTTTTGAAGCTTCATATATAGACGAAAATGGTATTGTTAATAATAGTTCTTTATTTAGGATTAATAGAGTTAAAGGTGACTGCGTAAATTTACTAATTTTAAGTAGTAATGGAGATAATTATATATCTACTGGTCAATATATAACAATAAAAATTAGTTGTATATGTGCTGTTAAATGTTTAGCTGATGTAGTTATAGAAAACTTATAGAAAGGAGGTAATTATGAATAATTGTAATGAAGAAGAAAGAAAAGATTGTGGATGTATTCATGACATTTTAAAAAAGATATTACTATTACAAAAACAAGATTTTGATAATGAAAGTTATTCCGGCTGTGATAAACCTTATTTAGGACCTGTATGTAACAGTATTTGTTATAATACAAGACCAATTCAATTATATAACTGTTGTACTGGAGCTCCTTGGAGTTTTCCTTATACTGTAAATAATATTACTGGTACTTCAGATGTATTTAGAATTGAATCATTAGATGAATGTTGTTGTACATGTAGATTATTATATTTAGATACTACTACCAATCAATATGTTGGAACTAATGAATTTGCTACAATAGATTTAAATTGTTGTGGTGCTGTAAGATGTCTTGCTGATACATTTATAGATTTATGTTAAATAAAACTGTGATTTTTCACAGTTTTTTGTATAAATAATTATTAATTAACCCAATATATAATTAGGAGGCTAACTATATGAATATTAATATAAGAGAACATATAATTAATAATTTTAAAGGAGATAATTATGAAACACTAAAAAGAGCTATCGATGAATCAGTTAAAGCTAATGATGAAGTAACGTTACCTGGCTTAGGAGTTTTTTTTGAATTAATTTGGGAAAATGCTGATCAAGAATTAAAAAATAATTTAATTGAAATTATCAGAAAAAGAGTACAACAAGGGCCTATAAATAATTAAGCACATAAAAAAGCAACTTTATACTTATAAATAAGCTGCTTTTTTATTTTAATTATTTAACTATTTATCTCTTAAAACTGCATTATGAGTTGTTTGAACTTTTGCAATTATATTATTAAATATATTCATAACTTCTTCTTCTGTAAGTGTCCTATTAGGATCTACAAAAGATAAATTAAAAGCAAGAGATTTTTTGTTATCATCAACATTTTCTCCCATATAAACATCAAAGACAGAAACTTTATCTAATATTCTTCCACCTGCTTTTTTGATTGTTGTAATAATATCTTTAGCTTTAGTATTTAAATCAACAATGAAAGCCATATCTTTTTCCATACTAGGATATTTATTAGCTTCTTTAAATTTAAGAGGTTTAATTCCTTTCATAAGTTCATTTAAAGAAAGTTCAAATACAAACACATTATCTTTACATATTTTAGGATGAACTCTTCCTACAATACCAATTTCCTTTTTATCTAATAAAACTTTGGCACTAATTCCTGGATGAAAAGAAGAATCAGTATTTACTTCAAAAGTATATCTATTTTTAAAACCCATATAGTCTAATAAATTTTCCACTACCCCTTTTACTAAATAAAAATCTACTGTTAAAGGTTTACTCCATCCATTACTTATATAATTACCATAAAGCAATCCCGTTATTAAACTTTCTTCTTCATATTTTTTATCATATGTTTTACTTATTTCATAAATTAAAATATCAGATATTTTTCTTTTTTTATTATATTCATAAACATTTAATAAAGAAGGAATTAAGGTCGTTCTAATACAACTTTTATCTATACTCATTGGATTAGGTAATTTAATATATTCTTTATGCCTATAATTAAATTTTATAGCTACTTCAGGAGAAACAAGAGTATATGTTTTTACTTCATTTAAACCTAAACTTCTTAGTCTTTTAGATATTGTTTTACGGTATCTAACATCCCCAATATATCTACCTCTTCTAGTAGGTACTTTAGGTAGGGTTGATACTAAATTATGATAACCATAAAGTCGTCCTATTTCTTCCGCTATATCATTAACATTTGGATCTATATCAAGTCTTCTAGTTGGTATGGTTACAGTAAATATTCCATTCTTTAAAGTATATGGAAAATCTAGCCTAGCAAGTTCTACTTTCATATCAGCTTCACTAATAGTTATTCCTAATATTTTATTTACTTCTTCTGGAATAAATTTTACTACTTTAGGAGTTTTATCAATTTTATCATGCTTTATAATTCCTGATAAAATTTTTGCATTAGCATATTTTTCTAATAAATGACATGCTCTATTTATAGCCATTTCTGTATATTCATAGCTTAATCCTTTTCCATATCTAATTGATGCTTCACTTTTTAAATTTAAATTAGAAGCTGTATATCTTATACTTACGGCATCAAATATAGCACTTTCAATTAAAATATTTTTAGTATTTTCATCAACTTCAGTATTTTGTCCACCCATAACACCAGCAATACAAACAGGCTTATTTCCATTAGTAATCACTATATCTGAAGATTTTAGTATTCTTTCTTTACCATCAAGTGTAATTATTTCTTCCCCTTCTTTAGCATCTCTTACTAAAATGTGATCTTTTAATTTATCTTTATCAAAGAAATGTAGAGGTTGCCCAAATTCTAACATTACATAATTAGATATATCTACAACATTATTAATAGGACGCATTCCTGCTGCCAAAAGTCTTTTTTTAATGAAATCTGGAGATTCACCTATTTTTACATCACTAACCATTTTAGCTAAGTAAAAAGGACATTTAGGTGTTTTAACTTCTAATTTAAAGTGATCAGAAATATTATCTTTTATTTCTTTATAAGTAATAGCTGGTAATTTTACTTTTCTATTTAAAATTGCGGCTATTTCATAAGCAAAACCTATATGATAATAGCAATCATTATTACGATGTTTATGAATATCAAGTTCATATAGCGTATCATCTAATCCTAAATATTTAAGGGGATCTTCGCCAATTGGAGCTTTAGCATCTAATTCATGAATTCCTTTAGCATAGTTTTCTTCATTATTTTCTTCTAAGCCTAACTCAAATAAAGCACAAATCATTCCATTAGATTCTACGCCTCTAATTTTACTTTTTTTAATTTCAAAGTCTCCAGGTAAAATTGCTCCTGGTAAAGCAACTATTACTTTAATACCTTTTCTAACATTAGGTGCTCCACAAACAATTTCTAAAAGAGAAGTTCCTATATTTACTTTACAAACATGTAAGTGATCACTATCAGGGTGATTTTCACATTCAACTACTTCACCTATTACTAAATTTTTAATTTCATTAGTAATTACTTTTTCAACATTAATACCGGCTTTAGTTATTTTGACAGCTAATTCTTTTAAATCTTGATCAGCTATATCAATATAATCTTTAACCCATTCTAAACTTATCATTATAGATCTTCCTCTCTATCGAATATACTACTTTCTCGTAAATCTGTATTATAAAATACTCTTAAGTCACCAATATCATATTTAAGCATAGCCATACGTTCAGCTCCAAAACCAAAGGCAAAACCACTCCAAACTTTAGGATCATACCCACTCATTCTAAGAACATTAGGATGAACAACTCCCGCTCCAGCAATAGTAATCCAACCTGTTTTCTTACAGATATTGCATCCTTTACCTTTACAGTTAAAGCAACTGATATCTACTTCAACAGATGGCTCTGTAAATTGATAATAGCTAGGACGAAATCTTGTTTCTACATCTTCCCCAAATAATCTTTTAACTACAACATCAATGGTTCCTTTTAAATCTGATAATGAAATATCTTTATCAACTAATAACCCTTCTATTTGCATAAACTGATGAGAGTGTGTCGCATCATCATCATCACGACGATATGTTTTTCCTGGACATATCATTCTAATTGGAGTTTCTCCTTTACCTTCAAGCATTGTTCTTACTTGGACTGGAGAAGTTTGACTACGAAGTAAAATTTCTTCTCCTTCAATATAAAAAGTATCTTGTGCATCTCTAGCAGGATGTCCTTTAGGAATATTTAACATTTCAAAATTATATTTATCTTCTTCTATTTCAGGTCCATCTACAACATCATACCCCATAGACATATATACTTCTTCTACTTCTTCTATTAATTTTTCTAATATATTAGGTGCTCCTATTGGAATATTTGTTGCGGGTAAAGAAATATCAATAGCTTCAGCTTGCAATTTTTCATTTAATAAGGCATCTTCAAATTCGCCCTTTTTTTCTTCATAAAATTTATTAAACATATCGCGAACTTCATTTACAGCCATTCCAAATGCCTTTTTCTCTTCAGCAACAATATTTTTAATCTCACTATTTAACTCAGTAATTAACCCTTTTTTTCCTAAATATTTAACTTTTAACTCATTTAGTTCTTTGATATCTTTAACATTTTTAATATCTTTTTCTAATAGTTCTTTTACTTTTTCTATTTTATCGTTTTTCATCAAAACACCTCTTTCTAAATAAAAAAAACTATAATATAAGGACGAATGTTCGCGGTACCACCTTATTTTATAGTTTTTACTATACACTTTATACTTTTAACGCAAGTAAATCGCTTACTATTAATAAGAACTCCGAAGACGAATTCATAAACTATTATTGATTATTTTCACCACTCATAATCTCTCTATTAAATAAATCATTTATTACTACTTCTTCATCAAAGTTGATGAGAATATTATATCACATTTTATTATAAAGACAATAATTATTTTTGTTGATTATGATTTAAAAGATATGCATCATATAAATTGGCCATTAAGGAATATACAGTCATTGGACCTACTCCTCCTGGGACTGGAGTAATGTAGCTACATATATTCTTTATTTTTTCAAAGTCGGCATCGCCAAATATTTTATTTTCATCTTTGATAAAAGTAACATCAATAACAATACTTCCTTTTTTTATAATATCTGGAATTATTAAATTTTTATGATTGGCTGCAGTTATAATTATATCAGCATTTTTAGTATAATAAGCTAAATTTTTTGTTTTCCTGTTACAAATAGTTATTGTAGCATCAATAGTCGTTAAAATATTTAATAAAGGTTTTCCAATATGCATACTTCTACCAATAATTACAATATTTTTTTCTGTTAAGGAAATATTATAATAATTTAATAAAGTCAATATTCCTCTTACTGTACATGGTACAAAGCCAACTTCTTTATTTAATACTTTGGCTATATTTATATTATTAAATCCATCTATATCTTTTAATGGATTTATTTTATTTCTAATAGTATTTAAATTTAACTTAGCTGGTAGTGGTAATTGAAGTAAAATACCATCTATATTAGCATCTTTATTTAAATCTTCAATAAGTTCTATTACATCTTGTTCTAATACATTTTCTTCTAAATTATATAAATGATAATTTATATTAAGTTCTTTTAACACAATTATTTTTTGCTTTATAAAAGAAGTAGTATTAGGATTAGTACCTATTTGGATTATAGCTAAACCTATTTTTGATGGTAATTTTTCTATTTTATTTTGTAATTCTATTAATAATTCTTTCTTTACTTTATTTCCATCTAATATCATTTTAATCTCTCAAAAAAGTTACTAAACTGTTAGTAACTCTTGTTCTTTTTCTTTTAGTTTAGATTCTATTTTTTTATTGTACTCATTTACCATTTCTTGAATATCTTTTTCCATGCCTTTTTCTTGATCTTCAGGAAGTTCACATTTTTTTAATTCTTCTAAAGCATCATGTCTAATATTTCGTATTGCTACTTTAGCATCTTCAGCTAAAGCCTTTACTTGTTTTACTAACTCTTTTCTTCTTTCTTCTGTTAATTCTGGGATAACTATACGAATAGTTTCGCCATCATTTCCTGGATTATAACCCAAATTTGAAGAAAGTATAGCTTTTTCGATAGCACTTAAAGAACTTTTATCAAAGGGCTTAATTAAAAGCTGTCTAGCTTCTGGTACAGATATTGTTGCTAGCTGTTTTAGGGGTGTCATACTCCCATAATACTCTACAACTATACCATCTAAACTGGAAGGATTAGCTCTACCAGCCCGAACTGTCGTTAATCTTTTTTCTAAACTTTCTACTGCTTTATCAAACTTTTCTGTTGTCTCTAAAATAATCATTTCATTATCCATAATAATTCTCTCCTTGCTATAATTATATTATATTATTCTTATAAAAGAAAGAAAATTAAGAAAAAAAGATATCTAGGATAGTTAATTATAATTATCTTTTTCTACTGAATAATATTTTTTATGGTGTAAATTATTTACTAAATTGAATTTGAAATGGTGATGTGGCAGTCCCATCTCCAGAAACTATTATGGCTTCTGGTTTCAAAGCTATTGCTGCTCTTATTGCAATATAAGTAGCCTCAGAATAACCACTATTAAGGCTACCATCTGAACCCATAGTAAACATTCGAACATGGTCATCACTAATATAATAAGGAGTCATAAAAAATTGGTTTTTACCTGTTGCTAATTTTAAATAATTATTATTAGGCACTTCATTGATAGCACCGGCTAATACTGCTTCATCAGCCGTTAACATCCCAATTGGATATTCTAGAGCCCCATTCCCATTTTCTTTATTAACTGTAAAAGCATCATTATCAATATCACAATATAAATCTGGTCGAGAATCAGGTATTCCTTCATCACCTATTAATCTTCCAAAAGCTGCAAAGTGCAATTTTTTATTATGGGAATTATGATTATCTACTGATATATCCCATCCATGTAATCCAGCAACAGTTCTATCATTGCACCATGGAACATCATCAAGTTCATCTAGGTGTTCTATTAAAGGATCTCCTCCTGCTCTTGTAAAATCGCTACCCTCTCCTCTAAAAAATTTATCCAAATATTCTTTAGCATGTGAATCTTTTGTATTAGATGAATTATAAAGTATTTTTTCTAATGTCTCAGTTGCATTGGAACCATCCTCAAGAGAAATTCCATATAATCCTGTAGCTGATGAATCTTTAGAATTACCATAATCATTATAATAAATATAATAAACGTTACTGCAAGAGTCTTCATTAGTTAAACATGTATAATGATATCCTTCACCATATGAACCACCTCTGATATCATCCTCTAAGTCATCTAAATTAGTAATCGTTATTGGGTTTACTAAATTATATTTTTTAGTAATAATATCATATCTAACATCATGTCCAAAAATCGTTCCTGTTTCTATCTTTCTAGGAACAGAGGTATCATTTATATAAGAAGGAGCAATCTCTCCAATAATTCCTATCTTTTCAAATTTATAACCAACTTGTGATATACTTATAGCTTCTTCACCGGCATTGTCTTGTACCATATAATTAAATGCTTCACTACCTAAATAATCATGCGTAAATTTGCACTGTCCACCACTTACATCTCCGCTATAGACAAGTTTTATACCTCCATTTAATGTTGTTCTTACCATTTTCCAACAATAATTAGCATATATTGCATTATTATTACTAATAGCACCTCTATAATAATAGACCGGATAATCAGTATCTTTGGTTTCATAATTCATATAAACACCATCTACAATATTCGTATCAGTAAAATCTATATCTTGATCTGTTTTTCCAGCCGCAAGATTTTCCATAAAAGAATAAATATTATCACTTTTTTTAATTGTTATAGGAATTTTTATTTCTTTAGAATATGGTTCATTTGCTTTAACAATAATATTTAAATTTACATTACCATTAACTTCAACTCCTGCTATAGGATTTATTTTAATATTTTCTTTCTTTTCTTCTTTATTATTTCCATTTATTACTCCCTTTAAATTATTCTCTAATTGAAAATTAGTATTACTTTCAAGTAATATTTCATATTCCGTATTAAAAGTATTATATAAATTATCTACATAATTAAAAATATTTACGGGAATATTTATGCCTGCTTCACTATAATTATAAGTATGTTTTTCTACATTTGCTTCAAAATAAAAAGGGGCTGATGAAAAGTTAGTTTCAAAGTGCTTAGTTAAAACATATCTTGCATAAGAAACCCCACAAGTCGTAATTAAAGCAATTATAATAAGCACAATTAATAAGATTTTAATATTCTTTTTCTTCATTTTCATCACTTCTTTTCATATTTCTATTCAATAATTTATTTGTAAATAAAATATGTATTTAAACTATAATAAAGTTTTTTACTTTAATAATATTTAAATTTAAGTGTTTAAAATAAAGAAAAGTTTATATTTTTGACAATTAAAATGACTACTATAAAGTTAAAAATGATAATTTATTTATTTGAAATAATTTTTCATCTTTTTTTATATGAACATATAAATCTAAAGTAGTCTTAACACTTGAGTGACCTAATATTTCACTTAAAGTTTTAATATCAATACCACATAATATAGCTCTAGTAGCAAAGGTATGCCTTAATGTATGAAAATTATATTTTTTTAGAGAATTAGATTTTAGAAAATTTTGATAAAATAAATAATATTGTTTAGGAGTTATAAATGTTTTATTTTCAGTTAATAGATAAGTATCATCACTTTTTTTGAATTTAATTAAATAAGATAAAATATTTTCATTAATGGGAATATCTCTAATGGAGCTTTGAGTTTTAGGAGTATCGACAATAATCTTTGTTTTTTTATCACTTGCGTTATCTTTGTTTTTAACTCTAATAAGTGTCTTTGAAATATGTATTACTTTATTTTCAAAATCAATATCTTGCCACTTCAAAGCACATAATTCTCCAATACGCATTCCTGTAAATAAATCTAACAAAATAGCAAATTCTTTAATATCTTTTGAATTTTTAGTTATAGATTCAATTATTGCAATTTCATTATTATTTAAGGTGGTTATTTTTTTCTTTGTTACTTTTGGCAATTCAAACTTAATATTAATATTTTTATATTTTAAAAATTGTTTTAAAACTAAACCAATATCTTTAATTCGTTTGTTACCCAAGTTTTCTTCTTGTAATTTTTTTATAAATTTTAAAATTAAAGTTTCATTAATATCATTTATTGTTTTATTTGCAAAAAAAGGTATTATTTTAGAATTAATTATAGAATAATAATTAGTATAACTAGAATCTTTAAGAGCTAATTTTGCATCTAACCATTCTTTTAAAGCGACACTTATTAAATTATTTTTATCAGAAATTAATTTTTTATTTTCAGAAGTTAAATTTTTTAATTTTTCTTCTCTTTTTCTTTTTACTTCACAATAACTTTTTGCATATACAGAACCATATTTTACTATTCTACCTAATTCATCTCGTTCTTTTACATATTTTGCTTCATATCTTCCATCTTTTCTTTTAGTTATATTTTCTCCCTTTTTAGGCATAGTTTTCCTTCTTTCCAGTCTTTTTTTTAAGACGTAAATTTTGACGATTATAAATTTATTAGCTTTATATAAATAGTTAATAAATTTATATTTTTTATTAAAAGTAGTGTAACTTTTTATCGAAATATGTTACAATTTCATTAGAAATGATAAATTAATAATAGGAATAAAGTAAAAAACTTTATTCCTTTTTTGTTAAAATAAAAGTAAAAATCCACCCTTAAAAAGGGTGGTT
>CANRGD010000037.1 GCA_947630105.1 uncultured Bacilli bacterium
TTTAGAAATTTCGTGTCTTTTTGTAGTGTCTATAATATCATAAAATTTTATTCTTGACAAATCTTAGAATGTCAAAAAAACTTTAAAATTTTAATTTTATTTTATTACTTTACACATATTTTTCTTCTCTAGGATACTAGTTTCAGTAAATAATTTATTATCAAATAAATTTCCATATCTAAATAAGGCAAAGCCAGCATAATTTTTCATACTTCTACTTAGAATAATTTCTCGCATAATAATATCATTATTATTTATCCATTCCTTACTTCCACTTTTAGCATATTGATCTAAAAGACCTACTTTATAAAAAGCTAGAGCAACAATCATTTTTATATCTCCTTTTATTAAATCATTCCACTCTAGTAAGGTTTGATAAAAGGGTTTTACTT
Organism: uncultured Bacilli bacterium; assembly: GCA_947630105.1. Classification (GTDB taxonomy): domain Bacteria; phylum Bacillota_I; class Bacilli_A; order RF39; family UBA660; genus CANRGD01. The sequence goes on from CANRGD010000037.1 coordinate 393, forward strand.
CATTTAAAAAACCATAATATATTTGGGGCATTATAAAATCTATGTATTCATCACTTTTTAGCCATGTTTTTACATCGGCAAAATTTTTAGTATAATTATTTTCTATATTACCATCGGGAGAAATCCCAAATTCTATTTTTTCAGCTAGACAAATAGCATGAACTTTTTTAACCAGTTGATTTATAATATTTAAATGATATTCTTCTAAACTGACATACTTATTTTTTTGTAAATATTCTTGATAATCTGCTATATCAATTTCATTATTAGGATAAAAATAATCATCAAATATTATGCCATCAACTTGATAATTTGTAATTATTTCTTTAACACCTGAAACTATTAAATCAGTAACTTCTGTTTTACTAGGATTATAATAAATTCCATTTCCAACATATAAAGTATCCGTTTCAATATATTTATAAGCGGGATTTTTCTTACTAATGGAATTAATATCTTCAGTCGTTCTTACTCGATAAGGATTTATCCATCCATATATTAAAATATTTTCCTGATGAGCTTTTTCGATAAAATATTTAAGTATATCTAAATTTTCAAGGCCTTCTTCTTTACTAATTACACTACTATAAGGATAAATATCAGATTTATATATTGCATCAGAAAAACTACGTACTTGTAAAATTATTAAATTAAAATTAATACTTTTAACATTAGCAATTACAGAATCTATATTTTTTTTCATTAGTTCTGGATCATCATTTTTTATATAATTTTTTAATTCTATATAACTAAAAAAGACACCTCTTTTTTCAGTATTATAATTAACTACTTCAACAGTTTTTTTATTATCATACTTACTATACTTAATTAATATTATTAATATTACTAATATAAAAATACATACTAGATACTTAGAAATTTTTTTCATTTTATCACCAGTAAAATTATACAAAAAAAAATTATTTTATTTTGTCAGTTTATCTCTTTCAATTAAAAATAATTTTTTTTCTTGATAAAATCCATAAAATATATTACTTAATTCTTTTTTTTGTTCTCTTAAAATATTATTTAACCATATTTTATCTTTGCCAATTTGTAATAAGACATCTTCTTGTGCAACTCCTTCTAATATTACAGGTAAAGGATATACTCTATTTTTATCATCTTCTTTTTTAAAAACAGATAATTTACCACTAGTTTCTAAGATAGCATAATCTACTTCTTCAATAGATTTTATAGATCTAGCTCTTAATTGGGTTAATAAATCATCTAAATTGTATCTTTGTTTTAACATTTCTTTAAAATTAACTTTACCTCTATTAATTATTACTGAAGGAGTTCCATCAATGGCATTTCTTATTTTATTACTTTTTAAAGAAATAATAGATACTAATAATTGTAAAAAAACTAAAACACCTATAGGTATGATAGAAATAAACATACTTTTTTTATAATTTTCTATAGAGATAGCTGCAATCTCAGCTATAAAAATGGAGACTATAAAATCCATTATGGAAAGTTCACCAATTTCTCTTTTACCCATCAACCTATAAACTATGGCTATTAAGCAGTAAAAGAAGATACTTCTAAAAAAGACTGTTAAATATTGCATAATATCACCCATTAATATAATGTCTTTTTTCATATTTTTTATACAATAGAATAAAATTAATTGAGGTGGATTATGAATTTATTAAAAAAATATGGGTTAAGAATGTTTTATACTATATTAGCAATTTTAGGGTCTCTTTTAGTTATTAATACTTTTTATTATTTTAATATTATAAATGAAAATTTATATAAAGTTTTTAAATTAATATTAATAACTATTAATATTCTTATAAGTAGTTTTATACTTGGTAAACAAGCTGAAAATAAAGGTTATTTAGAAGGAATTAAACTATCTTTACTCATAATTCCAATAATGATTATATTAACACTTATTTTTAACCAACCTTTTAAAATAAAAATATTTATATATTACTTAATAATATTTATAACGGCAGTACTTGGAAGTATGATTGGGATTAATAAAAAGAAAACAGACTAATATTAAACTTTACTTTTAAAATAAAATATTTTACAATAGTTATTTGACAGCTAGTAAAGGAGAAGGCAAAGATGAAGGAATTAAAACAATTAAGAGAATTAAATATTAAAAATCCTTATTTAGTTTTAAATATTAAATATGATGCAACTGAAAGAGAAATTAATTTAGCTTATCAAAAGCTAATAAAGACATATCAAAATAAAGGAAATCATAAAGAAGATAATTATTATTTATTTCAAATATTTCAAGCTTGTCGTAATGTTCTTTTAAATCCTACAACTAGAAAAATTTTGGATAAACAATTAGGTGTTGAAGAAAAAGAAGATAGTGATATTGATAAGTTTTCTATTAATAAAAATATTGAAAGACTTTTAGAAAGTACAAAAAATGAGACAAAGAAAAAAGAAATTAGAACAACTATTTTATTACCAGAAATATTAGAAGAGTTAAATCTTACTAATAAAGATTATTTATCTTTTAAAGAATTAACAACTATTTTGAAAATATATTTAACAAGAACTATTAATTCTTATAATTCAGATATAGAAGCATGCTCAACTATAGAAAATAATAAATTATTTTTATTGGATAAAAAAGGTAATTTAAAATATATAATTTTAAAAAGGCCTTTATTACGAGCAGATTATATTGAAGATTATTTTTCTTGTAAGGTTCTTTATACTTTTAGAACTTATCAACCTTATATTGAAAAATATAATGATGAGTTATTATTATTTGATTGTTCTTTAATTAAACCGGATAAAATTCTTCCTGATAATATTGGTCATTTTAAAGATATTAAAATGATGGATTTAATTAAATGTTTAGAGCTTAGTAATGAATGTTTGCAACAATTAGTTAAAGATGATTATTTAGTTAGAGGGGTTCAAACTATAAAAAAGAAATTAACTTAAAACATTTTTAATAAGGTTAATTTCTTTTTTTGTTACATATCTTTTTAAAATAAAGTTTTTAGGTAATAAAGTAAGAAGAATTTCGCGACTTTTAATTTCTCTTTTATAATATTCATAAAATAAGGGTTCTTTTTTTTGTAAAAGTACTGGTCCAAAGAAATATTCTTTTTTTCTATATCTTTTTTTTCCTTTTTTAAAAACTATTATTTGATAAATAAATTTTTTATCTTTTACTAATTCTTCATTGGCAATATAAAAACCATTTTTAACTAAAAATCTTTTTACATCTTCTTGATAATTATTAGGACTGATAATTAGTGTTTTTATTTGTTTTAAAATTTTTAAATTGTTTTTACATATTCCAATTATATTTCTGCCACCCATTCCAGAAATAATAACAGTATCTATTTCTTTACTATAGGTATCTAGACCATTTCCTAATCTTAGTTCAATTTCTGCTTCTAAGTTTTCTCTTTTAATATTTTCTTTAGCTTGATTTAGGGGTCCTTGGGCGATATCACTAGCAATAGCTTTAATAGATTTATTTCTTTTTACTAAATAAATATCTAAAAAAGCATGATCACAACCTATATCTAAACAAAAGGAATTAGCTTCCACTAAATCCCCTATTTTTTTTAACCGTGCATTTATTTTCATTATTCTGTTAAAAAATCCTTTAACTTTCTAGAACGAGATGGGTGTCTTAATTTGCGAAGAGCTTTGGCTTCAATTTGACGGATACGTTCTCTAGTAACACCAAATATTTGTCCTACTTCTTCCAAAGTTCTACATTGACCATCATCTAAACCAAAACGTAATCTTAATACTTTTTCTTCACGTTCTGTTAATGTTGCTAAAACGCCACTTAATTCTTCTTTAAGCATTTCAACAGTAGCATATTCTTCAGGTCCCATAGTTCTTTCATCTTTAATAAAGTCACCTAAATGAGAATCATCTTCTTCACCAATTGGAGTTTCTAAGGAAACGGGATCTTGACTAATTTTATAGACTTCTCGTACTTTTTCAATTGTAATACCTAATTTTTTAGCAATTTCTTCATCAGTTGGTTCACGATTATATTCTTGAGTAAGTTGTCTTTGAACACGGGCTAATTTATTAATTGTTTCTACCATATGTACTGGTACACGAATAGTTCTAGCTTGATCAGCTATGGCTCTAGTAATAGCTTGTCTTATCCACCAAGTAGCATAAGTTGAAAATTTATATCCTTTTGTAGGATCAAATTTATCAACGGCTTTCATTAAGCCAATATTACCTTCTTGAATTAAATCAAGAAATAGCATACCTCTTCCTACATATCTTTTGGCAATACTTACAACTAAACGTAAATTGGACTCAGCAAGCATTTTCTTAGCTTCTTCATCGCCCTCTTCAGCTCTTCTAGCATATTCAAATTCTTCATCACTAGTAAGTAAGTTAATACGACCAATTTCTTTTAAGTACATACGTACAGGATCATTAATTTTAACATCCTTAGACATTGTTAATTCTTCAACAATAATATCACTAGTAATTTCAGCACCACTAGCGTCATCATCATCGCTACCATCTTCAGTTAAAATATCAATTTCTGCTTCTACTAATGAATTATAAATATCATCTAAGGAATCACTATCAATATCTAGTCCTTTTAATTCATCTGCTAATTGTTCATAAGTAATAAACCCCTGTTTTTTTCCTAACGCTAGCAATTTTTCTTTTCTTTCATCTAGTGTTCTAATTTCTCCAACCATACCTATTCTCCAATCCTTAATTTTCTAATCTTTTCAACAATTTTAGCCTGTTCTAATGGATCTACTTCTTTTTTCATCATTTTGGTTAATCTTTTTATTTCTTCTCTTATACTGTATTCTCTAATAACTTGGAAATATAAAGTTAATTCCTCTTTTGTAGGTTTCTCATTATAATTAGATGCTAAAATTTCATTTAAAAAAACTAGAATATCCTTTTTATCAGTAACATAAGTATAAAAATCAGCAACATTTATAAACCCATTTTGTTTATAATAATAAATTATTTCATTGCATAAAGCTCTGTCGACTTCATTTGGTAGTATAAGTTTTTCTTTTTCTACTAAGGAAATAACCCAATCATTATTAAGCATATAGTATAATAATTGTTCAACTGCTTTTGCATACTTATCCTTTTTTTTAACATTAATTTTAGGTGCAATAATAACTTTTTCTTTAGGTTTAGCCTCATCTTTTTTAAAGCTATTTAATCGCATTTCTAGTGTATTATACTCTAAATCAAACTCTTTTGCAAGTTTTTTCAATACAACTTCAATTCTAATAGGATCATCTATATTAATTAATTCTTTTAATACAGCATTAATATACTCAGCTATTCCCTCGTCGCTTTTAAAATCAATAGACTCTTTTAACTTTTGAATTTTAAAATCAGAAAAGTTAATAGCAGCATCAACTAATCCTAAAAATTTTTCTTTTCCATTAGTTAAAATAAAAGTATCGGGATCATCTGGGTTTGGTAAACTAATAACTTTAACTTCTATTCCTTGCTTTAACAGCATTTCTCCAATATTTAAAGTTGCATGAACTCCTGGATCATCTCCATCTAAACATAAAATAATATTGGAAGAAAGTCTTTTTAGTAAATTTAGTTGTTCTTTTGTTAAGGCCGTTCCCATTAAAGCTACTGTATTTTTTATGCCAATAGAGCTGGCTCTAATGACATCCATAAAGCCTTCCATTACAATAACACTTTTTTTTAATCGACATTCTTCTTTAGCAATATGAAAATGATAAAGAAGTTCTCCTTTTTTAAATATTTCAGTTTCTTTGGTATTTACATATTTGCTTTTTTCACTATCTTTATAAATTCGTCCACTAAAGCCAACAACTTTACCAGTTATATCATATAAGGGAAACATAATTCTATCAATATAAGTATCATAATCATCTATAGCTAAGCCTATATTATTTAATAATGATAATTCATAGCCCTTTTTTGTTAATAATGTAATTAAATCATTTCTTTTATTAAGAGATAATCCTATTTCAAACTCTTTTATCAAATCTTCATCTATTTTTCTGCTTTTTAAATAGTGTTTAGCTTCTTTACCTATTGTACTAGATAAATTATTTTGAAAATATTTTAAAGCTAAACTATAAGCTTCATAAGCTTTATCATATTTAGATGATTTTTTAGAAATTTTTACACCACTAACATCTACTCCTACTTTATCACCTAAATATTTTAAAGCTTCTTTAAATTCTAAATGTTCATAATTCATTAAAAATGTATAAACATTTCCTGTTGCATGGCAAGAAAAACAAGTATATATTTGTTTTTCTCTAGAAACACACATGGAAGGATTGGAATCATCATGAAAAGGACATACTCCAAAAAAATTTTTTCCTTTGGCAATAAGAGGAATTCTTTCTCCAATAATGTCAACAATATCTACCTTACTACGTACAATACTTGCAAGATCATTATTCATGACATCACTTCCTAAACATTTCATATTATATCATATTTTTTTTTCTTTTACTATAGGCGCTATTAAACTTAATTCTTTAATTTTTTCTGCAAAAAATTCTTTAAATGAAGTAAAAGAATATATATATTTACTATTACAAAAATATATGTTTTTTGTTATGAAATAGTTAGTGTCTCTTTTATATTCTAAATAAGCTAAATTATTTTTAAAATCAACATTCATCATATAACTTAATAATTTATATACTTCTTTATAATTTTCTTCATTAGCAATATGCATTAATTCAGATAAAAAGGCTCTATAATTTAACATTAAATTTTCTGCTTCTGTTAATATTTCAAAATCATTTTTATAATAATTTAAGTCAATATCGGCAAATGAATCTAAACTTAGTATAACTTTATTAACTAATCTATTTTTAATATTACCTATTTTAACTTTTATAATTTCTAATATGTCATCATCAATATCTATACTAGTTCTTTTTATTCTTTTATGTAAATCGGTAAGACTATTACAAGTACTTAAATTGGCAGCATATTCAAAATATTCAAGTTCAATTTCTTCCAATGTTTTCATAATAAATCACCTATGTCGATATTCTAGTTATAATTATAATTAATGTCAAGGAAAAAATTAATGACTAACTTAACTTTGTATAATATTAAAACATCAAAAGTTATTCTTTTGGTGTTATCTAAATTTTATAATACTGACACTTTCTCATAATGATTTACCTGACATTTTCAAAAAAATTTGACATAAAAAAAGAATTTAAAATATTTTTAAAATCTTTTAGTCTTGAGTACTATATTCTAAGGTTACATCGCCTATTTTTACACTGTAAGGGCCATCAACAGCTATTGCATCAGCTTCTTTGTTTGAATCTACTCCTATAATAACATAAACCCACTGTGAGGAATATATATCTTGATTAAGTTTAGTTAATTTATAACCTGTTATATCTGTGTAATTACCTTCATAGGAATTATATGGAACTGAAGCACCATGTTTTACACCTTCTACGGTTGCGGCAATACCTCTATGATGATAAGCACCAGTAGAATTAGCATTAGCTCCTCTAACATAAACAGTAACTCTTAAGCTTTTACAGGCATTATCAACTAATGTCTTGGAAGTTCCCTCACCTGGTAGACAGACTACAGGCTTATCATAGCCTGTAACATTAGCTATTTTTACACTTTTTAAATAGGCATCAAAGGCTCCATCATTTACGGCATAAATAAGATATTGTACTGCTCCGTTACCAGTAGTATCATTCGCAAAAGAAGTAAAAGTTGCTCCTATATTTGTAAGTTTGGGGCTAGTTCCACTATTATCTATTTTAGCATTAGTTCCAGTCCCTACAGCTCCACCAGTAAAAGTTGGGGGAATGTCACTAGCATCAACTTTAGTAGTTGATTTAGAAAACTTGACACTAAAGTTAGCTTCATTTGCTTTTACTGTAGCACTAATATTTTGAATATTTAAACTTTTAGAGAATACAGCATAGGCTATTGTTAAAAAGACAACAGCTATTAGCATTGATGTAATTGCTACTAATTTAGTTTCTCTATTTTTTTCCATTATAGTACCTCCCATAAAAAAATACACAAAACTTTTATTTTCTTATGGAATTATTATACTATAACTACCCCCCCCCCGTGTCAATATTAACATCTAATTTTTTCCACGGAATTATTTAAAATATATATATTAGGCATTACATATATAAAAAATAATTATTAAGCAAATAAGAATTAAAATTAAAAAGAAAATTAATAATACAAAGGTTACTTTATTTAGAAGGTTTTCTTTTTCGGGAGTTAGTTCTAAAGTTGTATTTTTTGGTTTTTTAGTTACTTGAGGTTCAGTATAAATAGTTTTTAATTCTTTAGCTAAAGCTGACTCTGTTAAAGATCTAGTTCTAGATTTAGATTTATTTATAGGTTTTTTCTTATTAGCTGAAGTTTTTCGGGTAGAATTTAATGAAGTGTTATTTTTTTTAGAGGGATTAGTAGCTGATTTTGTTTTTTTTGAGGTTGTTTTAATGTTTTTTGGCATATACATCGCTTCCTTTTGGCTATATTATATAAAAAAATATGTAAAAAGAAAAGAAAAAAGAATGTTTTTTGCATTCTTTTAGTTTCCTTGAATTTGACTCATTACTTCACTGGCAAAGTCTTCTTGTTTCTTTTCAATTCCTTCACCAACGGCAAATCTTACCATAGAAATAATTTCACCATTATTATTTTTAACATAATCTTTAACAGAAAGGTTAGAATCTTTTATAAATGTTTGTTCTTCTAAACAAATTTCTTTATAAAATTTATTTAATCTACCTGTAACCATTTTCTCAGCAATATTTTCTGGTTTCCCTTCAGCCATTACTTGTTCTTTAATGATATGGCTTTCTCTTTCAACTAATTCTTTAGGTACACCTTCTCTATTTAAGGCAGTTGGATTCATAGCAGCTGCTTGCATAGCAACATCTTTAGCTACTTCTTCAGTAGCTCCTTTTAGAACTACTACTGCACCAATTTTTCCACCCATGTGTTTATATGTTCCAAATATTTCTGATGAATCTTTTGTTATTTTTTCAAATCTTCTAAAGCTTATTTTTTCTCCTATTTTGGCAGTTAAAGCTACTAATTTTTCAGAAATTGTCTCAGTGCCATCTTTGATATTTAGTACATTTTCTACTGTTATTACATCATTTTCTAAAATTTTATCTACAAGATAATTAACAAAAGATGTAAACTCGGCATTTTTAGCAACAAAGTCAGTTTCAGAATTTACTTCTACGATAACAGCATTATTTCCATCAACTTTAATTTGACATAATCCCTCAGCAGCAATTCGGCTTTCTTTTTTAGCAGCTTTAGCAATACCTTTTTCTCTTAACCAATCAATTGCTTTTTCCATATCGCCGGCTGTTGCTTCTAAGGCTTTTTTGCAATCAAGCATTCCAGCTCCTGTTTTTTCTCTTAATTCTTTAACATCACTTGCTTTAAACATATAATTTCTCCCTTTCTTAAAGTTTATTATTTTGATAAAGCTTCAATTATATCAGCTTTTTTCATTGTTGAATAACCTTTTATACCGGCTTCTTTAGCTTGTTCTTTTAATTCAGTTAATGTAAGATTAGCTAAATTTGCTGCTTTTTCTGGTATTTTTTCTTCTTTTAATTCTTCCTTTGGTTCTTCTTTTAATTCTTCTTGTATTTCTTTATTAGTTTTTTCTTCTTTTTCTTCTTTTTTTACTGTTTCTTTTTTAGCTGGTTTCTTATCTGCTTTTTGTTTGTCTTCTTCACTGATATAATCGATAATTTCATTTCCATTTACTTCTGCAATGGCATTTGTTAAAACTCCAATTAATAATTTTACTGATCTAACAGCATCATCATTTCCTGGAATTACATAATCAACAACATCTGGATCGCAGTTTGTATCTACAATACCAAAAACTGGAATACCTAGAATATGAGCTTCTTTAATAGCTATTTCTTCTTTGCGAGGATCTACTATTATCATTGCTTGAGGCATTTTCTTCATTTCACGAATACCTCTTAAATTCTTATTTAGCTTATCATATTCTTTTCTAATTTGAATTACTTCTTTTTTTGGCAATGCAGCAAATGTTCCATCTGTTTCTTGTTTTTCTATTTCTTCCATTCTTCTTACTCTTGAACGGATTGTTTTAAAGTTAGTTAGAGTTCCTCCTAACCATCTTTCATTTACAAAATACATATTTGTTCTTTGGGCATTTTCTTCAGCTGCTTCTTGAGCTTGTTTTTTAGTTCCAACAAATAAGACTTTTCCTCCTGCTTCAGCTATTTCTTTTAAAGCAGTGTAAGCTTCTTCTAATTTTTTTACAGTTTTTTGTAAATCGATAATATAAATGTCATCACGTGTTGTATAGATGTATTCCTTCATTTTTGGATTCCATCTTCTTTTTTGATGTCCAAAATGAAC
>CANRGD010000038.1 GCA_947630105.1 uncultured Bacilli bacterium
TTTACTATTTCTACCAATTTAGTCTTACAAATACTATTTAGTTCTATTTTCTGAAATTTAACTTTTCATTTGAGCTTATAATTTTTATTTAACCACTCCATTATTAAAGCTAACACAAAATTTTTTTCTTTAGGAAGAAGTTCTCTATTTTTAGGAATATGATACCATTTATAAAGACATCCTCTACAACAAGTAGCCGTAGCATGTTGAGCTACAAAAACAGGATGCCCCCTCATAGGAGTTTGTTTCCCATCATTTTTTATATTTTTAGGAGCCAATCTTTGCTGTATAAAATCTTTAGCATGTTCTTCAATTTTTTGCAAACCTTTTTCTTTCAAATAATTATAATCTTTTTCATTCAATTTAAATTTACTTCTAAATTGGGATTTACTTAATATTTCTAATTTTCTTTTAATAAATTCTCTTTGTACTCCATTTAATTCCATAAATTTCATCCCTTATTAAAAATAAAAATTTTCTATATTAATTATATTATATCACTAACTTGCTAAAATCCATTTTATTACTTCTTCTTTTATAGCAAAATATTCTTCTTCTTCAAATTGCATATTGGCAATACAATACTTTTTACTAGCTATATGAGAACAAAACATACATTCTTCTAAATTAAAACAATCTTGAATAAAAAATGAATTACTAATTTTACTAGAACAAATAACACTATAACAATTAGTACAAGTATTAGAATCATCACATCTTATAGAAAAACTACAATTACCACTACGCTGAGATGCAATTAAAAATTCACAATTACCACAAGAATCATTATAAATTATATTTTTAGAATCACTACAATCTGTACAATGATAGACATTTTCACATCTATAAATAGTATCACTTTTTGCAACATTAAGTGAATCATACACTCTTTCCGTAGTAGTAAAATTAACACTATTCCAAATTTTCAAAATATCATCAAGATTACCAACTTCTTTTCTTTCTAACATCCAGCCAGTTTTCTTATCTTTTTCTTCCATGTTTCTTAAAGTTATAAATTTATTATTATTTATAGAATCAGCCCAAGTTTCTTCATTAGTAATAGAATCTCTAACTTTTTTAGGTAATTTAATATCAAATGCAAAATTTTGTTGCAACTCTTCTAATGAAAAAATATTATCCTTTTTAAAAACTGCCTTAAATACTTTATTAACTACATTAAGTGCATCTTTTTCACTCATTATTTCACAACCTTTCTACTTGTAGACGTATTTTTTAATATACTATTTAATTTAACACTACTAGATCCACTAAAATTAAATACTTTATGATTTTTTGTATCTTGAGATTCCTCTTTAATATAATTTATTTTCTTTCTTGGAATGCATATATAATCAAGTGTTATTGCTTTCAAAGCTGGTAATAATGTCCCATTTTTCTCAATTCGCATAATTAGTTCTCTATTTTTAAGACTACTCAATAATTTAATTTTTTCATCTGTAGAATTATTAAGAGGAATTGTCATATTAAAATTGTCAACTAAATTAACTGCATCAATCCTTGAAACTCTAAATATATAGTAATTAACTACATTAGCAAAAATTGCACTTTTCAACTTTTCACTTATTTGAGAAAAATATTGTCCGGCAATAATTAAAGATAAATTATATTTTCTTGCTTCTGATAAAAACCTACACAATATAGGATTTTCTACCACTGCCACTTCATCAACTATAAAAATAATATGATAATCTTTCTTTTTATTTTGAATTAAAGTTAAAAGTTGTTGCATAATAAGTCCCGCTATTGTTTTAGTAATTTTATCTCCCAGTTTTGTTCTATCTAAAGAAAACAAAGTCAAAAAATTTTCCTCAATTTCTTTATCTAAATTATCAGTAACCTCTTTTCCATTAAAAACTGGTAACATTTCCATTTCATCTATAAAAGCTATAATTGGAGAAATAGCCTCAGTATAAGACTTTACTTTTAAATCATTAAAATCTGTTAAAAAAAAGTTTATAACACTGTCATTTAGATTCTTTTTATTATTAAGTATTATTTCATTACGATATTCTACATCTAATAATAATTTTCTTAAACTAGTAAAATTAAAATTATTAGCTGTTAATAATAAATTTATAGCATGTCTTAAAACTCTTTCTACTTTAGAGTTATATTGATCAGCTAATAAAGATTTAAATAATTCAATTAACAATTCTGTCGCCGCTACTACATCACAATTATTATCAAATAAATTTATTGTATCTTGTCTACTTTTAAAATCAATTACTTTTCCTAACCCCCCAATATCATTTTCTAAAGAGGCATGTGGATCAATTACTACAAATTTATATTTTTTATTACAAATTTTATTATTATATAAATTCTTTATAAAAAGACTAATAAATTTTGATTTGCCGCAACCACTTGCTCCAAAAATACAAGAATGTTTAGCAAAATTATAACTAAAATTGCTTAAATAAAAATCTCCTTGCAAATAAGGAAAAGTATCTACTTTTACTAAAGAATTTGCTTTTTCAGTTCTTAAAATATGTAATTGTTTAGTAATGTCTAAATATTTTGGACAACTACTAATTTGAAATCTTTTATTAACTTCTAAATTAAATTGCAATAAAGTAGCCGGTAAAGAAATAAGTAACTTATATTTTTTAATTTTATTATTATTTTTTACATATATATATGTTTTACAAAACTCCTTTTTATTAAAAAAGTTTCTCAATTTAATTTCAAAACAAAGCGCATTAAAACCAGTTTTAATTTCAAAATATTCACTTATATCTATTATATTTTTAGAAACATCTAAATACATTGGAAAACTTAAAATATTTTTAGGAAAAGATAAATCTTTTACTTTTTTTAATAAAAAAGCATCTAAATTATTTATACTTGGAGGTAAAGAACAATTACAATCTATGAAAAATCTAAATTTATTTTGCTTTAAAATAATAAATATTTTCCATTCTTTTAAATAACCAACATATCTCCCAACTATTTTCAGCAAATTTTCCCATTCATTTTTAGAAATTATTTTTTTAGTAAAAAATATTTCTATCATCAAATTTCCCCCTTTTATTTCACAATTATAACAAAAACAAAATAAAAAAACTGACTTTTCACTAATCAGTTTTGTCAGTTTAATCAATTGCTACTAAAAATTCCGTAATTCCATCATGATAATATTCTAATTCTGGCAAGTTTCTTAAATTAAATTTACAACTCGGTAAAAATTCATTATAAAATTTTATTATAACTTTTTGAATATCAGAAGTCTGTTGATTTTTAATTTTAAATGTTAGCCATTTTCCAGGAGGAATAACAATTTTTTCAAAATTTGGTATTTTTTTATCATATAAAACATAATAAGCTTCACAAATATATCTTTCTATATCTTCATATACCGTCATGGCATAATTAATTGGACCATACTTATTAATATATTTAGAATTAACTTCTTTAAAAAATTTTGGTGCATCTTGTTTTATTGTGGCAGTTGTAGTTTTTGTTTTAACTCCATAAAGAACTAATTCTTTCAAATTAATTATAGAATAATCCATATCTTGAATAATTTTTATATTTTCATCAAATTTAATTTGAGGAAAATTTTTAAGCTTTGTGCCAGCAGTAACTAAACTAGGTTTAATCCCATGAAATCTAGTAAAAGCTCGTGAAAAAGAAGTGGCATTATTATAATTATATTTTACTGCAATATCTATTATTTTATCTTTATTCATATATAAATCATATCCAGCTAAAGTAAGCCGTCTTTTTCTTATATAATCAGCTATTGTTACATTAGCAAGTAAATAAAAAATTCGCTGAAAAGTATAAACATTAACACCCATTATTTTAGCTAATTCTTCATATGAAATATCAGCAGTTAAATTATTTTCTATATAAGTTGTAATTTCATTTAATACTTTATAAATATTCATTTTATCACTTTCCAAAATTTCTAATTACTTTATTATTTTTATATATTTTTTATTTACAATCTTTTCTTTCTCCATCAATAACTACATACTCCTCATTTGCTTTAGGATCAAATACATATGTAGTTTCTTCTTTTATATAATTTTGCTTTTCTAAATCATTATCTGAATTATTACTTTCTATGAATAGTTTATCTATTTTCTCTTTAATTTCTTCTTTTGTAACTGGCTTTGCAATATAATCTATAAATCCTTCTTCTTCATATTTTTCTTGAGCTCCTGCTACTGCATCAGCAGTTAGTGCTATTACCGGAGTATTAAAATCCAATATTTCTTTTAACTTTGCTAAAGTTGTTACTCCACTCATTTCAGGCATCATTATATCCATTAAAATTACATCATATTTTTCGCCTTTATTTATTTTATCTAAACAATGCTCTCCACTATCACACTCATCTACAATAAATCCTAAACTTTCTAAGTGTTTTCTTGCTACTTTAATATTTAATTTATTATCATCTACAACTAAAACTTTTTTAGCGCTGTATTGTTTTTCATCTATATTATTTGCTTCTGATTTTGTAATTTTTACTTCTGTTTGAACTATATTTTCCTTTTCTGGTATTGGGTTTACCATTTTACTTATTTTTTGGGGAATTTGCACAACAAACATTGAACCCTCTCCAAATTGTGATTGCACATTGATACGTCCTCCCATCATGTCAACTAAGGCCTTTGTTATTGCAAGGCCTAATCCTGTTCCTTCTGTTGTCGTATTTCTTTCAACATCAAGTCGCTCAAACTTAGTAAATAATTTCTTTATATTTTCTGCTTTTATTCCACGTCCTGTATCTTTTACACTTATTATTAACATACACTTGTTATTTTGATTAATACACTTTGTATTTAAATTAATAGTACCTTTTTCAGTATACTTAATCGCATTCGTAAGTAAATTATTAATAATTTCTTTAATATGTGCTTTATCTCCTAATAACTCATAAGGAATATCTGGCGCAAAATCCATTTTAAAATCAATTGGCTTATCTCCGATTCTTGTTACAGTAACACGTGCCATCTTTGTTATTTCTTCTACATAATTATATGGTTTCTCTACTATTTCCATTTTTTCACTTTCAATTTTATTTATATCTAAAATATTACCTACTATTTCTAGTAATGTTTGAGATGCATTTTGAATATCTTCACAATCTTCTACAACTTCTTTTGGAACTTGATCTTTATAACTTATTATATCTTCCGAAAATCCTACAATAGCATTTAGTGGTGTCCTAATCTCATGAGACATACTGGACAAGAAATCACTTTTAGCTCTATTTGCTTTTTCCGCTTCATTTTTAGCAAATTCCATATATCTTAATGTTTTTACATCTGGATTTTCTATTGTGAAATACATTATTAAGCAAGTTATTACTATTGATGGATTTATAATATAATTTATAGATGGAAAAAATATCTGTATTAATGTTATTCCTATACCCTCAACTATTAATAAAATTATTGGTATATATTTCTTATTTTTTATATTTTTAAAATCAGAAATCATAAGAATAAATAAAAGTAAATAAATTATTGAAAAAACCATATAAGTATAATCCATTGCTAATCCATATGTCATATTTTGTCCTTTTTCAAGATGAATACTTAACGGTAATAAAATTACAATTATACTATTAATATAACAAGAAACTTTATATATATTTTGAATTAAATTAAATTTTTTCGACTTAGCATGAGAAATACAAAAAGTATAAAATGCAAATATAGAAATGGTTATAATTAAACCTATTAAATATATCTTATTAAACACTATTACAAAGAAATCTCTATAAATCATATTAGAATCTAAAGAAATTCCTAACAAAAGTCCAAATAAAATTGTAATAATACTTGTTACTAATAATTTTCCATATGTATTATCCTCAATTTTATGAAGTCTATTTTTACTAAAAAATATAACACTTAAAATTAACAAAATAATTAAAGCATATATATTAAGTAACATAAAACCTTCATTTTTCATTTACTACCAATTCCCTTCATTCAATTTAAAAATATCAATCCTAAATTCTTTATCATATTTAATTAATTATAACATAATATTAACAATTTGTTATTAAATAAAAAAGTATTATCTCTTAATTTTTTTTAGATAATACTTTTTGATTTTTATTAGGACCTATTACTTTTATATTTCCAACAGAAATATTTGTTTCCTCAATCTCAACAGATATTTCATTTCCTGTTAATTTTTCCTCAGCAAGTGCATTATAATCTACTTTACCATTTACTGTAAGAGGTACACTATTTCTAAATCTAAATTTTGATGGAATTTGTCTAGTTGATACTAATGGATTGTTTGTAAAATTAGTATAAATTAAATTTTTAATATAATCCACTTTTTCATCATCTGTTAATTGAACATTATCTTTTAATACAATGTCAGCAATTGGCATATTACCAAATTTTTCTTCGGCATAGTATGGAGAAACTATACAATATTTAATTTGAGGATCTTCTTTTATAACATTTTCAATTTCGTAAGTCTTGACTTTAAACCCATCATATCTAGTAAATGTCCTATCACTTCTAGATAAAAATGTAATTATTCCGTTTTTATCCATTTTAGCTATATCTTTCGTATAAATAAAATCATCTCCATCATAGGTAACATGTGGAACAATTACTTTTTCATCTAAAATTCCTGGGGTTATAGCTTTAGAAGAAATAATCAACTCCCCTTCTATACTATCTTCATCTTCTTTAAACTTAAGTAATTCTTTTGTTTCAGGATCTACTAAAGCATAAGTTGTATTTGGCATTGGTATTCCTACACTGCCTAATTTATTATAATCACCTATTGCATATGAAGCACAACCACAAGTTTCACTCATACCATGACCTTTAGTCAAAATACATGATGAATTATGATCTTTTAAAAATTTATTTACCTTTATTTCATCTTCTATTTCCATAGAATCGCCACCATATGTTACCATTGTTAAAAAAGATAAATCGGCCTTTTTCAAAGTTGGATCATTAATCATAGATAAAAACCAAGTCGGAGTACCAATTATTATTTGAGGTTTATATTTCATTATTAATTTACCTAAGTTAGCCGGAGAAAATTCTGGAACTTGTATTAAATTATTGGAATGACAAAATCCTGCATGTACTACATCGACAATACCAAATGCGGCAAAATAAGGAAGCATATGTAATGCTTTAGCTCCCGGTACCATTGACATATTTGCTCCAAAAGTTTGATGAACATAGGCATTTAAATTATCATTAGTTAAAGGAATAGGTTTCGGTTTTGGGCTACTTGTTCCAGAGGTATGAACAATAACATCTAATTTTGATTCTTCATAACCAGTAGGAATAAAAGTCGAATTTTTACAATCCTTTAATAAATCAGAATATTTCAACAACTCAATAGATGAATTTTTTTCTGCTAATTGCATAAGTTCTTTCATTTTCTTCATTTGCTTTAATTTCATTTTCAAAGTTTTAACACCATCAAAACTTGCAGTTTCAGTTAAATAATTTATTGTTGATTTTAAATTCATAGAGTCACTTGCAGAAACTATTATAATATTATTTATCCCTAATTCTTTTAATTCATTTTCAATTGGACGAATCATTCCTAAATAACATTGATCTAAAGCTACAATATACTTTGCTTTTTCTTCTTCTATTAAAGAAAGTATTTTCTTAGCACTAACATTTAAATCGATACTATCTGGCCTTGGATCAACATAATCTGATACACCCCCTAATTGTGATGTACCATACAACAAATAAGCAGTTTCTGGAATATTTGGCATTAAATTCATTACTCTATCATTAGCCCTAACTCCAACTTGACTTAATACTCTCGAAGCATCATCAATATTATCATACAACTGATTATATGTTATATTATTTCCAAAATAATTCATCGCTATCATCTCTTTATTGGCTAAAGTCTTTTCTTTCATATAATCATATATATTTTGATGAGGCAATTCTTGATTTAAGAAACTTTTATCATAATTACTAATCCAAGGTTTATCTAAATGAGGATATCCTGTTAATTCTTTTGAAAAATATTCTTCTTGTTCTTTAGGTAGATTTAATATTTTCTTTATTTCTTCTATTTTTTGAATATCTTTACTTTTTACTGCTTCAGCTAAGTCTTCTTTTAACTTATTGTATATTTCCTTACTCATAAACCCTCCTAATTAACTTAAAATACATTTATAGCTCTATTACCTGAAATTATATCATAAAATCAAAATTATTACTAATATACTTATTTTAAAAAATAACATTTTCATTATATCAATATCTATAATTATTATTTTTATATAAATAATTTAACTTTTTTGTAATAAGTGTATATTAAAATTAAAAAATTTCTTTCTAGTATCTAATATCTGAAAGAAATAATATTTATTTTTTTGTTTATATAAATATTTTTCTATATTTGATGATAATTTGAATCATAATTCTAATAAATTGTTAAAAAAAATCCATCCTACTACAAACATTTCGTATTTTAATACTTTTTATAAATGATAATTGATTTTCATAAATAATAACCCCACAATCACAAATGTATGCATAATATAAAACATCGTTTTCAATTTTTATACAAGATGCAACAGCCCCATATAAATCATTTTGTAAATAGTCGCAAACTTTAATATTTTTCTCATTTAGTTTTTTTATATTATTGTTACAATTTTTCAATTTTTCTATTAATGTTCCTGTAGATTTATAAAAAGTATTGCAAATTTCTTTTGCAGCAATTTCGGCTCCACTTGGTCTAGGATATTTCTCTAGCATTTATTCAAAACTACAAGTAGCTAAATCAACAATACCAATAGGGTCTCTAGTAATTCATCTGCTACAATAGCCTCTTTATCATCTGCATAAAATTGATCTTCAATAGGAAAATCACAGTTCATTGTTTTAATATTTTCAAAAGTATTTTTATATAGTAACATTATAATTTCTCCTTAATGATATTGACTTTGTCAAATTACAAGTATGTTTTCTAAATTAACAAACATATCAATTAAAATCTATAAATATTTTAACATAAGTTAAAGCATTTTAAAACTCGAACAATATAAGTCCGAGTATCAATCAATCTGGTGCCCTAAAGGAAGGAGTACAACAACTATATATCAATTTTTTATTTAAATATAACATGGTAAGGATAGCCTTTTTTATCAATATCATTCAAATTTAATTCAAGTTTTTGAGCTAATTTTAATAAATTATCATATTCTTTAACAGCTTCTTCACTATATTTTTTTACTTCTATTTCTATAAAGTAGCCTAAATCTTTTACATAATCCAAAGCTACTTCATATTTATCTAAATAAAAATATGTAGTTCTAGTCTTATTAACAATAGCTATCTCTTCTAAACCCAATATTTCAAAAATTTTACTTAAATTTGTTTCGTTATCAATTTCTACTTCGTATTCATCACAATACATATTGCTATGCCAATTTTTATAATTTAGAATCTTTTTGTTTCCTCTTATACCAATTCTTAACCATTCTTTGATATCTTTATCATTATTTAAAAACTTTCTATATGTTGGTTGGTAATATTTATCAATTTGCTGACTACTATTCAAAAATTGAGCGTTTTTTTGCATATATAAATTTAAACTTGCAAACTTATCTTGTGTTACTTTAATTTTTATTTCTGTTTCAATATCATTTTTTTCAATGTCACCATATATAAGATATACAACACTACACTCAAATGTTTCACTTAATTTAACAATATCTTCTAATCCTGGTTCAGTTCTATTTGTTTCCCAACTAGAAATGGTTTTGTTTGAAACGAAGAGTTTTTTGGCAAGTTCTTCTTGGGATAACTTTTTTAATGTTCTTAATTTTGAAATTCTTTTGCCTAAATTCATATTTCATCACCAAAATAATTTTACCATCATATTATAAAAAAATATCTCTACAAATTGTAGATTAAAATATTGTTTTTGACAACATGCAAGTGTGTTTTCTAAATTGACAATTTTATTATCAATTTCCATTGTGCTAAAAACAAATGTTTGATATAATTTTCTTGGAACTTCGGTTGTTGAGTGTCTACCTCTAATCTTTGTAGAGAGGAGGTTTGATAAAATGAAAACTAAGACTTTTGTAGTAAAAGTCCTAAAGCTCATTGCTATCATTTTATTTCTCCTTATCATTATGATAGTAGTTATAAAAAAATGACACTCATTCGCTAGAATAAGTGCCTAA
>CANRGD010000039.1 GCA_947630105.1 uncultured Bacilli bacterium
CCGCCGTATACCGGGTACGTACGGTGGTGTGAGAGGGACAAATTTATAATAGTTTATAAATTTTCTCTACTCGATTTAAATAATTTTTTAGAGTTTTTAGATAAAATTTAATATATTATAGTAATTAGAATTAATAAAAATATATTTTAAACAGTAATAAGTTATGATTTAATTATAAATTATTTTATTCTTTAAATAATTTGTGATAAAATAAGAATGGTTTTGAAGTTTATATATAAATTTAAATGGAGATGAAAGAATGCTATCAATTAAACATTTATTTGTAAAAGTAAAAGATACTGACAATGAAATTTTAAAAGATTTTTCTTTAGATATAAAAAAAGGTGAAGTTCATGTAATTATGGGCCCTAATGGTACAGGAAAAAGTACTTTAGCTAAAGCTATAATGGGACATTATGGATATGATGTTACTAATGGAGAAATTATTTTTGAAGGAGAAGATTTATTAAAATTAGAAGTATATGAAAGAGCTAGAAAAGGTATATTTTTATGTATGCAAGATCCTACAGTAATTCAAGGTGTTTCAAATAGTGAATTTTTAAGAACTGCTAGAAATGAAATTACTTTGGAAAAAGTTAATTTATATACATTTATAAAAGATATGGAACAAGCAATGAAGGATGTGGCATTAGATAGTAATATGCTTCATAGATCTTTAAATTTAGGCTTTAGTGGGGGCGAAAAGAAAAAAAATGAAATTTTGCAAATGAAATTTTTGAAACCAAAATTAATAATTCTTGATGAACTTGATTCAGGTTTGGATGTTGATAGTTTAAAAATTGTTTGTAAAAATATAAATGATTATTTACAAGAAAATGAAGATAGTTCATTGTTAATTATTACCCATTACCCTCGTATATTAGAATATATTAAACCAGATTTTGTACATATTTTACTGGATGGTAAAATTAAAAAAACAGGGGATATTAATTTAGCTTTTGATGTTGAAAAAGATGGCTTTAATGGGGTTAATGCTATGATTGGAAATGATATTAATGAGTAAAATATTATATGTAATAGATAATAATGAAAAAACTAATTATAATTATGAAATTGTTGAAGATACTATAATTTATCATTATGCAATTAATAGTAGTTCAAAAGTAGAAATAAATATTAATAAAGAAGAAGTAAAATTAATTTATTATTATAATAATATTAATTATGATAATAATGAATTTAGTATTGATATAAATCATAATAAAGAAAATACGCAAAGTGAAATTTATAATCATGGAGTAAATGTTAAAGATAATGAACTTGTTTTTAAAGTAAATGGTAAAGTAAATAAAAATAGTAGTAATTGTATTTGTAATCAAGATAATCAAATTATTAATATGAATAATGGTAAAAGTATAATTTGTCCTAATTTATTAATAGATAATTTTGATGGAGTAAGTAATCATGCTGCTTATATTGGAAAATTTAAAGATGAAGATGTATTTTATTTAATGAGTCGTGGTATTTCTAAGGAAGTTTCATATAGACTTCTTTTGAATGGCTTTTTAATTAATAGTGATAGTATTGAGATGAATAAAATTGATATTTTTCTTAAAGAAATAGAAAAGATATAGGAGGTGATTTTTTGAATAGAGAAGATTTTTTGATGTTAAATGAGGATATTGTTTATTTAGATAATGGAGCTACTACGCTTAAACCAAAAGAGGTAGTTCAAAGTATGGTTGATTATTATACTAAGCATACATCTAATATTCATCGTGGAGAATATGATGCCGCAATTATAACTAATCAACTATATGATGGAGCACGAGATGTTGTGGCTAAATTTATTAATAGTGAAAGTTCAGAAGTTATCTTTACAAGTGGGTCAACTATGTCTATTAATATGGTTGTTTTTGGATATATGAAAAAACATCTAAAAAGAGGTGACGAAGTTTTACTTACTAAAAGTGAACATGCATCTAATATTTTACCTTGGATGAAGCTTAGTGAAGATATAGGTATAACTATTAAATTTATGGAATTAAATGAAGATTATGAATTAACTGTTGAAAGTGTGCTTAAAAGTATTACAGAGCGAACAAAGGTTATTTCTATAGCGCAAGTTACTAACGTTGTAGGGGATGTTAGAGATGTTGATGCTATAGGTAAAATTTGTAAAGAGAAAAAAATCTTATTTAATGTTGATGGAGCACAAAGTGTTCCCCATATGAGAGTTGATTTTAAGAAAAGTAATATGGATTTTTTAAGCTTTTCGGGACATAAAATGTGTGGACCATCTGGTGTTGGAGTTTTAATTGTTAAAAAAGAATTATTGGATGAGATGGAGCCTCTTTGTTATGGAGGAGGAATGAATCAATCATTTGAAGCTGACATGACATATGAATTAAAAGTTGGACCTAGTAAATTTGAAGCTGGAACACCACCAATTGCTGAAGTTATTGGTTTGAGTAAAGCTATTCAATATTTAGAAAAAATTGGGATTGAAAAAATTCATGAATATGAAGTTGAATTAAAAAAATATCTAGTAAAAGAATTAGAAAAAATACCAAATATTATTTTGTATAATAAAAATTCTAATAGTGGAATATTAGCTTTTAATATTGATGGTGTTTTTGCACAAGATAGCGCTATTTATTTAAATCACTTTAATATATATGTTAGAGCAGGTAATCATTGTGCAAAAATTTTAAAGGATAATATGAAAATAAAAAATACTGTGAGAGTAAGTATGTATTTTTATAATAATAAGAAAGATATTGATAGATTAATTGAGGCTTTAAAGAAAAGCGAAGATATATTTAAAATAGTAATTTAGGTGATATAATGGATAGTAATTTACGTAGAGAGATAATTTTGGATAACTATCAAAATCCAATGAATAAAGGGGTAATTGAGGATGATGGATATCTTAAAATTAATAGTAATAATGAAAGTTGTATTGATAATTTAGATTTTTTTGTGAAAATTGAAGATGGAATTCTTAAAGATATTAGATTTGATGGAGAAGCATGTGCGATAAGTACTTCAGCTACTTCTATAATGATTAGAAAATTAATTGGGAAAAATATTTTAGAAGTTAGAAAAATTTTAAAGAATTATAATAATATGATTAATGAATTAGAGTATGATGCTGATTTATTAGGAGAATTAAATGTTTATGATGAAATTTGTAAGCAGCCTAATAGAAAAAATTGTGCATTATTACCAAGTGTGGCTATTGAAAGAATACTTTCAAAATTAGAAAACAAATAAAAATCAGGTGATAGAGTGGAAATTGTTGGACTAAACTTAGAAAATGTAAAAAAAATTTCAGAATTAAAAAATGAGGATAAATGGGTAAGAGAATTTAGAGAAAAAAGTTTAGAGAAATTTTTGGGTTTACAATTTCCTGAATTTGGGCCTAAACTTGATATTGATTTTTCAAAAATTATCTATTACAAAGCTAATAAAATTGATCAAAAAATTGAAAAAGATTGGAATAATGTTTTAAAACCGGTAGTTGAAGAATTAGACTCTTTAGGTGTTTTAGAAAGTGAGGCACATCTTGGGGGAATGGGTGTTCAATATGAAAGTGAAGTAATATACCATAGTATGCTTGAAGAGTTACAAAAGAAAAAAGTGATTTTTACATCTATAGAAATAGCTATGAAAAAATATCCTGAACTTGTTAAGAAATATTTCGGAAAAATAGTTAATAATGGAGAAAATAAATTTAGTGCTTTAAATGGGGCTGTTTTTAGTGGTGGTAGTTTTATTTATGTACCTCCTAATACTACGTTAGATAGACCACTTCAAAGTTATTTCCGAATAAATAGTCGAAATATGGGACAATTTGAGCGAACCTTAATTATAGTTGATGATAATAGTGATTTACATTATATAGAAGGTTGTACAGCTCCAACTTATAGTGAGTCATCATTACATGCCGCTGTTGTTGAAATATATGTAGGAAAAAATAGTAAATGTCGCTATTCTACAATTCAAAACTGGGCACCTAATGTTTATAATTTAGTTACTAAAAGAGCAGTGGTTGCTGAAAATGGAATAATGGAATGGATTGATGGAAATATTGGTAGTAAAGTTACTATGAAATATCCTTGCTGTGTTTTAAAAGGAGATAATTCACAAGGTACGTGTATTACTATTAGTGTAGCTTCTAAGAATCAAGAACAAGATAGTGGTGCTAGAATGATTCATATTGGGAAAAATACTAAAAGTAATATAATTTCTAAGAGTATAGCACGTAATGGTGGTAATGCTACTTATAGGGGTAAGGTGTTGATTAATTCAGGGGCAATTAATAGTAGTAGTAATGTAAAATGTGATACCCTAATTTTGGATGAATTTTCCAAAAGTGATACAATTCCTCTAAATGCTTGTTATAATTTAAACAGTAGTATAGAACATGAAGCTACAGTAGCTAAAATTAGTGAAGATAATTTATTCTATATGATGAGTAGAGGAATTTCTAAGGAAAGAGCTATAGAATTAATTGTATTAGGTTTTTTAGAAAAATTTAGAGAAGAATTACCTATGGAATATGCTGTTGAATTAAATCAACTTATAAAAAGAAATTTATAATAATGTTATTAAATTAATTATATTTATTTTAGAAAATGAAATTTTCATGAGGGAAATTTCATTTTTCTTTTTCTTTTTGAGCTTAAAATATTAAATACTTAAAGTTGCTGTAAATTTAATTGTTTTATATGATAGGTGCTGAAAGGAGGTGAGATATGCTAAATCAGATAATTTTAGTTGGTAGACTTACTAAGGATATTATGATTAATAAATCAGAGAAGGGAGTTAAAGTTGCTACGGTATCTTTAGCTATACCAAGAAGTTTTAAAAATGCTGATGGAGAGTATGATACAGATTTTATTGACTGTGTAGCTTTTGAAAATATAGCGGAAAATACTTCTTTATATTGTAAAAAAGGGGATATTGTTGGTATAAAAGGTAGAATACAGTCAAGGATAATTGAAAAAGAGAATAAAAAAGAGTATACAATGGAAATAATTGCAGAAAAAATAACATTTTTATCTAGTAAAAATAATGGTGAAGAAGAAAATTAATTATAGGTTAAAAAGTCGCTTTTTATGATAAAAACGACTTTTTAGTTTTTTTAAATAATTTACGTGTAATAATTTGCAACAAAAAAATGTTTGTGAAAAAAATTAATTAGTAATATTGACACGGGGAGGGGGGTAGTTATAGTATAATAATCCCATAAGAAAATAAAAGTTTTGTGTATTTTTTATGGGAGGTACTATAATGGAAAGAAATAGAAAAACAAGAATAATAGCTGTAGCATCAATGTTAATAGCTATAATAACTCTAACAATAGGTTTTGCTGTATTTTCAAAAAATTTAAATATACAAAATATTAGTGCTACAGTAAAGGCAAATGAAGCTAACTTTAGTGTTAAGTTTTCTAGGTCATATAAAAAAGTAGATGAGTCTGATGTAATCCCTGGAGGTTCAATGGGGAAATATGGATTAGATGCCCATATAGATAATAGTGGAGCAAATCCTAAATTAACTAATATAAGTATGGAACTTACAGATTTAAATGAAGCTGGAGTATATGATCAGGATTATTATCTTTATATTATAAATGATGGAGGAATCGATGCTTTTTTAAAGAGTATAAAAATAGCTAATGTTCCAGGTTATGATAAATCATTAGTCTGTATAGCAAGTGAAGGAACGTCTCAAAAATTAGTTGATGAAGCTTGTAAATCATTTGAAGTTATGGTTACCATTAATGATAAAGGTATTTATATTAAATCAGAGGGGATAAAACATGGAGATGGATTGGATACTAATCAGTCAGGAAATTATACAGGAATAACGGGTATGAAATTACTTAAAAATTTTGGTAATTCTCATAATTTTAATATATATTATTACTGGACAAAAGATTTAGCTTTAATTGATGGTTCATTTGAAATTAAAATAGGTGATGTAACTGTTGAGTATAGTTCTCAAGATAATTAATTCTTATAAAGTTGTAAGAATTTTTTTATTTGAAATTTACTTATTTAAAATTAAATTGTATAATATTTATTATAAAATATTATAGGAGAAAGATATGATTAATGATGTTCTAAATAAAAAAAGATTGGGTTTGGAATTAAGTTATGTAGAAATTAGAGATTTTTTTAATGGCTTTTTAGCAGGCAGTGTAGAAGATTACCAAATGTCTAGTTTATTAATGGCTATTTGTATTAATGGAATGAGTGAGGAAGAAGTTTTTGCATTGACAAAAGTTTTTATTGATAGTGGGGATATTTTAGAATGGGATAATATTTCAGGTATAAAAGTTGATAAACATTCAACAGGTGGAGTTGGAGATAAAACAACATTAATTGTTGGGCCTATAGTTGCAGCTTGTGGGGTTCCAGTTGTAAAGATGAGCGGTAGAGGATTAGGTTATACTGGTGGTACGATTGATAAATTAGAGAGTATTCCTGGGTATAGAGTAGATTTAAATGAAGAAGAAATATTGAGCCAAGTAAAGAATATTGGTATTGTTATTACTAGTCAAACAGCAGATTTAGCGCCTATGGATAAAATGGTTTATGCATTAAGAGATGTTAGTGGAACAGTTTCTTCTATACCTTTAATAGCTTCTAGTATTATGAGTAAGAAGATAGCTAGTGGAGCAGATAAGATAATTATTGATATAAAATTTGGTAGAGGAGCATTATTACCTAATATAAATGCTGCTAGGAAATTGAGTCCGTTGTTGAAAAAAATTGGCAAGATTTATAATCGAGAAGTTAAAACAATAATAAGTCCTATGGATATACCACTAGGACATAATATTGGTAATAGTTTAGAGGTTATGGAAGCAATGGATGTTTTACAAGGGAAAGAAGTAAATAATAGTTTAGTTGATCTTTGTTATGATTTGGCTTCAGAAATGATTAGTATGGGGTTAAATATTTCAAAAAAAGAAGCTATGGATATGGTTTATAAAGTTATTGAAAATGGGGAAGCTTATCAAAAATTTTTAGATTTAATAAAAGCGCAAGGTGGAAAAATTGAAAAATTACAAGTAAGTACATTTAAACAAAATATAAGAGCTAACAAAAGTGGAATAATTAAAGACATTAATGCTATAAATGTTGCCAAACTATCAATGAGTTTAGGTGCTGGCAGAGAGAATGAAGATGATTTGATAAATTATGATGTTGGTGTAAGATTGGAAAAATTATATGGTGATCATGTAAAAAAAGGTGATATTTTAGCAACTTTATATTTGCCTTCTGCAAAGAAAATTAAAGTAGAAGATAATATTTTTGTTATAAATTAAAAAATGCTTTTAAATTATTGAATTTATGATATAATAATTTTATAAGGTAAGGTGGTTAGATGGAAAAATTATATATGAATGATAAAAAAAAGAAAAAAATAAAAATAGATGGAACATCACTTTTGTCGTTTGGTGTTGCAATATTTGCAATTGTATCTTTAATAGCAGCTGGATTTAATCAAATTTCTTTTGCATTACCAGCAGTTGAAGATCCGTTGCCTGACAATTTTAAAACTAAAGAATTTAGTTCAGCTACAGATATGTTATTTAGTGATACATGGACGGGTCGACAAATTGATATGCACTTTGCAATTGTTGATGGAAAAAATATTCCTGTTTTCTGTTTACAACAAAGTGTAAGTTTTGCAGATGATAGTCAATATTATAAAAAAAGTGAAGAACCAATTAATGATGCAGGATTATTATATTTGATGGCTAATTTATATCCTAATGTTACAATGTCACCAAGTTATCCAATTCAAAATGCTCAATTAAATAATAACCATCAAATTGAAACTTGGATTACACAAGCTGCTATTTGGTATTATTTAACTTCAACTTCTACAGAACCACAATATAATGCATTGACTAGTGATGATTTGAATAAAATAAAAAATACTCATGCTATTGGATTTACTCGTTCAGTTTTAACACCAGCTCAAATGACAGGTTATACTAGTTATGATCATACATTATTTGATTCTTATACTGTAAATAGTAAATCAATCAATAAATTAATTGAAGAAGCAATCGCTAAAAAAGGTAGTCCTGCTACTGAAATGAATGTTGTTAGTGATGAAAATTATTCGATAAGTGAAGATGGTAAATATTATTTTTCAAGTGTTATAAATGTTCAAGGTTCGGTATCTGACCCTTCTTTAGGTACTTATAAAGGATTTTCAGTTGTTATTAGTAATGCTCCAGATGGAACTATTATTACAGATGAAAATGGTGGAGAAATTAAAAATTTAGATAATATGGCTCCTGGAACTAAATTTTTAATTAGGGTTCCTGCTGATAAAATAAAAGAAGCTACGCAAATTTCAATATCAGTAAATGGTAATTTCGAAACATATTCTGGTAATAGATATTCTGCTGGTGCAGATACACAAGAAATAACTACTGTTAAGTTAGTTTCTAATGTTGTGGGAACTGGTTATAGTTTTGAAATTGCTCCAGCTCCTGATACAGGAATTACAACAACTTCAACAATATTCTTTGTAGGGTTAATTGTATTGGTATGTGGAATAGGTATAGTTTATGCGAATGCTAAACCGGTGGAAAATCAACAATAAAATGAAAAAGAGCCATTTGTTGTTATTTGGCTCTTTGCTTATATTTTTGGGTATTTCTATTCTATCCTTTAATTATTTTATGAAAATGAGAGATGCAATTTTTTCAGAAATGAAGATAGCAATGATGGAAGGTGATTCTAAGTTAGATGAAGAAATTGTAAATAATATTCCTGAAGTTAACAATTTAATGGCACAACCAGAAGAAACAACAGCTAATGTTTATAAAGAAATAGATTATAGTAAATATTTTGGTGTTTTGGAAATTCCTAAAATTGGTTTAAAAAGGGGTTTTTATAATATTGATTCTAAGTATAACAATATACAATATAATGTTACTTTGGTTAAGGGTTCAACTATGCCTGATGTTATTAATGGTAATTTGATATTAATGGCACATTCAGGTGATGCTTATATTTCTTATTTTGCTTATTTATATAAATTAGTTATAGGTGATTATGCATATATAACTTATAATGGACAAAAGTATACATATCAAATTAAAAATATTTATAATGTTGCTAAAAATGGTATAGTTTCA
Organism: uncultured Bacilli bacterium; assembly: GCA_947630105.1. Classification (GTDB taxonomy): domain Bacteria; phylum Bacillota_I; class Bacilli_A; order RF39; family UBA660; genus CANRGD01. Next base: position 9,140 of record CANRGD010000039.1, read on the forward strand.
ATAAGAAGAAATTATGATAAAACCTCTCTTACTTTAATAACTTGTACAAAGAATAGTGATTCATTGCAAACTGTATATATTGCTGAATTAGTTTAATAGGAGGTGTTATTATGAATTTATCTTTGTTGGATAAAATAGGGATGATATTTAAGTATATTTTTTCTTCTTTTTTATCAATAGAGTTATTTATAGTAAGCCTTCTTTTATTTATTATTTTACTTTTTAATTTAAAAAAGAAAAATAGAATTATTCAAATAGCAGCAGTTGGAATTTATTTAGGTTTTTTTGTTGGAATAGTTGTTAGTTATAGTTCTTATGCTAAAAGTTGTTTTAATGAATTTGTTAAGTTAATTTTAAATTATATTTATTTTCCTTCAACTATTGTATATTTTTTTATAATATTATTTGTTACTGTTATGATGTTAATTACTGTATTTAGTAATAAACTAAGTAATTTTAAGAAAATGATAAATTATACTTTTTTTAGTGTTTTATATTTTTTATTTATGAGTTTTGTTTCTTTAGCAAGTTATAATGAATATGATTTAATTAATGTTATAAATTTATATGAAAATGAAGTTATTTTATCTATTGTACAAGTAAGTAATTTTATATTAATTATATGGATTATATTTACTTTGTTTTATAGATTATATAATTATTTTAAAAAGAAATTTGATAAATAAGTTTATAAAATTATTAAAAGATAGGGTGACTATCTTTTATTTTTTGTGGTGTGACACGCATGTGTTAAAACTAGGGCATGAAAGTTGCCTGTGGGCTTGGTAGTAGGAACCACTA
>CANRGD010000040.1 GCA_947630105.1 uncultured Bacilli bacterium
TTAAAAATAGGCAAGATAAATTAAAAAAAGAGTTTGGAAAAAATTATCATTATTATCATTTAGAAGAAGTAAAAAATAAATATGGGAAAATTACTGAATATAGAATTGTTAAAATTATTAAAAAAAGAATTAGTTATAGTTTAGAAAAGTGTTAACATTTTTTAAGTTAATTTCAATATATTTAATAAGACTAATAATTTTTTAAATAATTTATAAAAGTTTTGCTAGCAAAGGTTGGATAAATATTTTTATTCGTAGCTAAATAAACTTTAATATTAGGAATCTTTTTATTTATTTCTAATTCTTTTAAATCTTTAAAATTTTTTTTAGCTAAATCTATTATGGTAAATCCAATTCCTAATCCAATGTTAACAAGTTCTGTTATTAAATCTTGACTTGCAACTTCCATTTTAGAAATTAATTTTACATTTTTATTTAAGGTAATATAATCAAGTAATTTACGACTATTAGATTCTGCTTTTTGTAATATTAATGGATAATTATTTAAATCATCAAAAGATTTTATATTGTCTTTAAAAAAGTTAGGATTATAGATAAAACCTTGTTTTAATTCTTTTATTTTACTTAAAGATACATTAGACTCTTTAATATTGCTTTCATTAAAGATGACAAAATCTAATTTACCTAGTTTTAAATCATTAATTAGATTACTAGTTAAATCATTATTAATATTAATATTAATATTTGGATAATCTATATGAAATTTTTTGATTGTCTCTAATAAAACTAATTTAGTTAAAGTTGTTGAGCACCCAATCTTTATTTCGCCTTTATTCAAAACTTTAAATGAAGTAAATTCTCTTTCAGCGTTATTAATTAGTTGTAAAGCTCCCTCAACATATTCATAAAACATTTTCCCTTCTTCAGTAAGTTCCATTCCTTTGTTACTTCTTAAAAATAAAGTCCCATCTAATTGTTCTTCTAGTTTTTTTATAGCTTGAGATATAGCTGGTTGGGATATATGTAACTCCTCACTAGCTCTAGTCATATGTTTATGCTTTGCAACTAAATAAAAAATGCGATATAATTCTAAATCAATATTCATTATAAGCCCTCCTTATCAACATTATAACATTTATATATTTTACTTATCAATATATTTACAATAAAATATTAAGCGAAAGGAAAAAATGGTATGTTAAAAAATAAGAATATTTTAATTGGTGTAACAGGAGGAATTGCTTGTTATAAAGTATGTGAAATAATTTCTATATTAAAAAGGGAAGGTGCAAACGTCGATGTAATTATAACTAAAAATGCAACAGAATTTATCACTCCATTAACACTAGAAACCTTATCTAAAAATAAGGTAGTGGTCGATATGTTTAAAGAAAAAGATTGCGTTGAAGTAGAACATGTTAGTCTTGCTCAAAAAGCTGATTTAATTTTAGTTGTTCCAGCAACAGCTAACATTATTGGTAAAGTTGCAAATGGGATTGCTGATGATATGTTATCAACAACCATTATGGTAACTCCAAACCCTGTTGCCTTTGCACCAGCCATGAACAACACTATGTATACAAATCCTATCGTTCAAGATAATATAAAAAAATTAAAAAAGTATGGATATGATTTTATTGAACCAATTGAAGGTAACCTAGCTTGTGGTTATAAAGCAATTGGTAAACTTGCTAAAAAAGATACCATTATAGATTATGTAAAAAAATCATTTGAAAATAAGAATTTAACTTTATTTAAGAAAAGAGGTAATCATAATGAAATATAAAATTATTATAACAGCTGGAGGTACTAGTGAAAAAATTGATAATGTTCGAAAAATCACGAATAGTAGCTCAGGAAAATTAGGAGCATTAATTGCTAGCAAAATAATTGAATTAAATGATTCTAGTATTGAAAAAATTTATTATATATGTTCTAAAAATGCGATTAAGCCAACTAATTCTAAAATTGAAATTATGGAAATAGTTGATACTAACGACTTAAAAGAGGTTGTTGAAAAGTTATTAATTAATGAAAAAATAGATTATTTTGTTCATGCTATGGCTGTTTCTGATTATATGGTTGACTTTGTTACAACTGCCACTAAAATAAGTGAAAATATAAAAAATAATCCGAATGAAGATATTTATGATTTAATTTGCCATAACCAAGATAATATTAAAACTAATAAAATATCTTCGAATGAAGATGATTTAATAATTAAATTAAAAAGGACTCCTAAAATTATATCTATAATAAAAAAAATAAGTCCTAATACTCATTTAATTGGTTTTAAACTTTTAGATGATGTATCAAAAGAAGAATTAATTCGAGTTGCCACTAATCTTCGCAATAAAAATAATTGTGATTTTGTAGTAGCTAATGATTTATCTAACATTCGAAAGGGTACTCATCTTGCCTTTATTATTGGTAAAGACAATAAGTATATAGCGGCAACAGGAAAAGAAGATATAGCTTTAAAATTAGTAAAAGAGATGTTTAAAAATGCTTAATTATAAAAAAATAGTTCTTAATGAATTAAATGAAGAGATAATTAATAAAAAATATAAAGAGTTACTAAATAATAGATGGTCATTTTTAATTATTAAGAATAAAGATAAAGAGTATGCTCTTACAAAAGAAAAAAGTATCTTTTTAATTAATAATGAAAAAGCTTTTGTTCAAACTGCTGGAAATGACATTTATTATAAAACTATTTTTATTGAAAATGACAAAAAAGCTTTAGATAAAGATTTAAAAATCTATTATAATTATATAAATAAATATAAATCTTTAATGACGAAACAGGTTTATGGCGAGAAATATTTGTTTGGAAGTATTGCTGTTCGTACCCATAATAACAGTTTTATAACAACCATTCGTGGTAAAGAAGATTTGAAAGATTATACAATTGTAAAAGATGTTGATCATAATACTCATCTTGTAAAAGTTATTGGTAAAAAAGCTACCTTAAATGCTCCTCTTATGGCTAAATTATTGGAAAATAAAAAAGTAAAGGTAATAGTACATATCAATCATTATTTTGATAATAAATTGCCATATTATGAATATGCTTTTCCTGGAACTATTCGTGATTCAATTAGAAACAAAAATAGCTCATTTAATATTAGATATCATGGTGTTGTCTATTTATTTGATAAAGATAATAATATTTTGTAGAAAGAAGTGATAACGTGAAATATCCTAAGCATGAAATTTACAAAGAATTATATAAAAGGTATTTTAAAAAAGGGGTTTTTTACTTAATAGATCAGGCAAATATTAATAAAAGTGATAAAGTTTTAGACTTATGTGGTGGTAATGGTCGGCTTACAAAAGAATTAATTAAGTTTGCAAAAGATGTAACTTATGTTGATCAAGAAAAAGATATGATTCCTGATAATTTAGAAGATTTTGGAATAAAAATAATAAATAAAAGTATTAAAGATTTTTTAAATACTAATACCGAAAAATATGATAAAGTTTTTTGTGAACAAGCTATTAATTATTGGTTATTAGATGTTGATCTTAAAAAATTTAGTAATGTTTTTAATAAGAATGGTCTTTTTATTTTTAATACATTCTGTCAAAAACCTTCAATTAAACCTTTAGTAAAAGAATATTGTATCAACGATATAAATTATGTAGAAATATCATATCTAGTAGGGAAAAAAGTGAATCATGTTCAAATTAGAGAAAATTATGAACCACATTTCACAGCCTTTGATTGGATAAGTAAAGAAGAATATTTAAAGATACTTTCTCCATATTTTGATATCCAAGTAATTGAAAACGAAAAAAGTTCTTTGTATGTATGTAGGAGAAAATAATGAATAGATCAAATGGAATATATAATTTAATTAATAAAAAAGAAATAAATGCAAGTATAAAAAGAGTTGTAGATAGTAATATTAATTTTAATACTTATTTAACTCCAAAAGGCTTAAAAGACCTTCGTCTTAAAATAAATAGTATTTTAAGTGATTTATGGAATCAAAAACTTGATTATAAAAATATTCTAATAACCACTTCATCCCAACAATCTATTAATTTAATTGTTGATGCACTATTAGAAGAAAATGATACTATTATTGTTGAACAACCAACTTATTTTGGGGCATTGGATATCTTTAAAAAAAGGAAGATAAATATAATTGGGTTAAATATAGAAAAGTATGGATTTAACTTAGAAGAACTAGAAAAAAAGATAAAAAAACATCACCCTAAAATGATTTATGCAACACCAACTTTTAATAACCCAACAGGGTATTCTTGGTCAAATCAAAATAGAAAAGGATTTTTAAAACTAATTAATAAATATGATATTCTTGTGCTAGAAGATGACCCTTATAGTTACATTAATTTTACTAACGAAAAGTATTATAGTCTATCAAAACTAAATAAAGAAAAGAATATTATTTATTTAGGAACTTTTTCTAAATTAATTAGTCCTTCTATTAATGTCGGTTATATTATTGCAGAGAAAAGATTAATAGATAAAATTTATGTATATAAAAAAAGCTATGATTTATCAACTTCAGCTTTTCTTCAATATGTAGTTTTAGATTATTTAAATAATTATGATTTAAAAGAACTAATTAATAAAAAAATAACTACTTATAAAGAATTATTAAATAAAAGTCTTAAATATTTAAATGAAGAATATAAAGATAAAATTGTTAGTTATACTAAGACTAAAGGAGGATTATTTTATTTGGTAAAATTTAATGAAGAAGTAAATAAAAATATGTTTGAGACTGGTAATGATTATTATATTGATAATGGTCACGAAAAAGAGACAAGAATAAATATATGTAGTTTTATGTAATTGATTAAGCTTAAAAATTTAGATATAATACTTTCGTCAAATCATGTTGGATAAAAATTATTTAAGGAGAAGAAATTATGAACTTGAAGGAGAAAATAGAAAATTATATTCCTTTTGATGAAAGCGAAGAAAAAATTAAAGATTACTTATTAAAATGGATGAATACTTTTCAAGATGTTTTAACAAGAGAAAACGAATTTGGACATTTTGCCTCTTCAGCATTTGTAGTAAATAAAGAACGAACAAAAATGCTTGTGGTGTACCACAATATATATGATGCGTGGATCTTTCCGGGTGGACATGCTGATGGTGAAGAAAATCTTTTAGCTGTTGCAATTCGTGAAGTAGAAGAAGAAACAGGGTTAAAAACAAAAGTTTTAGATGAGTCAATTTTTGCAATTTCGGCATCTCCAATTATTGGACATATAAAAAAAGGAAAATATGTTCCAGCTCATACTCATTTAGATGTTGTGTACTTATTAGAAGCAGATGATAAAAAACCATTAACTTTTAGAGAAGATGAGAGTAAGGGAGTTAAATGGATTACATTTGAAGAGGCAATAGGAAATAATATTGTTGATTTTATAAGACCTGTTCATAAAAGGATAATAAAAAAATTAAATTCTAAGGATTATTAACTTTTTAATATACAAATTAAATTAACGACTGTACGATGTGACATTACTATTTTAAATATCAGGATGATTGTTAAATGATAACAACGTTCTAATTTGTTCCAATTTTATAAAGTTTTGATAGTAATGATAGTTCTATAAATACTACGTGTATTATCCATTAAAATCCCTATTGAGATTAATCTAAATATATAATATATGCTTTAATTAAAATGAAGTTATCAAAGAATCCAAAAAGTTATAAAATACTATTTGAAAAGTTATGAAAAATTAATAAGAAGGTATAAGATGAACAAAGATGTAATTATTGAAACAAAAAGATTAATATTAAGACAGTATAGATTAGAAGATGTTGATGATATAATTGAAGGATTAAATAATTTTAATGTTTCAAAATGGTTAGCCGGAGCACCATATCCGTATACTAAAGAAGATGCATTAAAGTTTATTTATAAATCGCTAGACAATAATTTATATAATTTTGCTATAGAGCTAAAAAGTGATAATAAAGTGATTGGGGGTACCCAATTAACAAATATAGATTTACATAATGGAACTGCCGGTGGAGGCATTTGGATAAATGAAAAGTATTGGGGCAAAGGATATGGAACTGAAGCCTTCGGCGCTAGAATAAAATATGCATTTGAGGTATTAGGATTACGAAGATTAGAAAATGGATATTTTAAAGAAAATGAAAAATCACATAAAATACAATTAAGATTCGGCTATAAAGATGAAGGAATTAGAAGAAAAAAATTTGTATCAAGAGGAACAGGTAAAATTGAAGATGAATACATTACAGGATTATTAAAAGATGAATGGATAAAATGAAAATTCAACTTGTGCAAAAATTGTACAAGTTCAAAATGAAGGAACTCGTAAAGTTAAAAGAGTATATCCATATTATAATTTAGATATGATTATTTCTATAGGGTTTAGAGTTAATTCTAAAAAAGCAATTAAATTTAGAACTTGGCAAATAAAATAATTAAGGATTATATGGTTCAGGTTTTTGCTTTAGATGATGAAAGATTTATGAAAGCAAATAAGAGAGACCAAGAATATTTTCAAAGATTACTTGAAAGAATAAAATTAATTCGTACCAGTGCAAAAATGTATTTATATTAATTTGCATAATGAAAAAAATACAAAACAAAGTGAGGAAAATATGAATAATATTGAAAAGTATAACGAAATAATGGCAAGATATGAAAAAGGAGAATTTGGCAACAACCATTTAGCACTAAAGCAAATACTTATCCTTGCTAATGAAGAAAATCTTTTAGAGCAAATGAGTTTAAAAGAGATAGATTATTTAATAGAACATAAAAACGGTTTAACTAAATTAATGTTTTTAGAAATAAAAAAGCAAAAAATATCTAAGCTGAAGCAAAATTATTCTCGAACTTTAAAAGAATAATTTTTATCCATAAAAATATAATATATTATGGATTTTCCCAAATGTTAAAACTTGAAAAAAAGTTTAATATTTGCTATAATCTAATCACAACGAGTGGCTTAAAAAGCGTAAATCCAGTTTGGATTTGCGTTATTTTTTTGCTCTAAAGGAAGGATTATTATGAAAAAAGAAAAACAAAATAAAATGGCAATAATGCCAGTGAACAAATTAATATGGAAAATGGGATTGCCTATGATCATTTCCATGGTCTTACAAGCTTTATATAATGTTATTGATAGTATATTTGTTACTAATATAAAAGGGATTGGCGTTTTAGCCAATGAGGCTTTAACTTATGCCTTTCCTATTCAAATTCTAATAATAGCTATCGGCGTTGGAACGGGGATAGGACTAAACTCTTTACTATCTAAAAGTTTAGGAGAAAAAGAACAAGATAAGGTTAATAAAATTGCTGGAAATGGCATATTTTTAAGCATTTGTATATATATCATATTTTTACTCTTTGGCTTACTTGGTTCTCATAAATTTATAACTCTTTTTACGACTAATCATCAAGTAGTAAAAATGGGAACAGCTTACCTAAGGATATGTACATGTGTATCTTTTGGAGCTATTGGATTTTCGGTTTATGAAAGATTATTACAATCTACAGGAAAAACAATGCTTTCTACTATTGCTCAAGTATCCGGAGCAGTTACTAATATTGTATTAGATTATATTTTCATCTATCCTTTGAAAATGAATGTGGAGGGAGCAGCTTGGGCTACTGTTATTGGTCAGATTGTATCTTTAGTTGTGGCTATGTTTTTTCATTATCGCAATAATAAAGAAATAAATGGTAACTTAAAATATTTAAAACCAAATTTCAATCTAATTAAAGCTATTTATGTAATTGGTATTTCAGCTACTATTATGCAAGCTTTACTAGCCGTTATGATGGCTGGCGTAAATATCATTTTAAACTTATCGGAAATTAATCCTAGTATATTAGTAGGAGCATTTGGGATATATTATAAAATTCAACAAGTTGCTTTATTTTCAGCTTTTGGTCTTTCTAATACAATTATATCTATGTTGGCGTATAACTATGGAATGAAGGATAAAAAAAGAATAGATGATTGTATAAAATTTGGTATAACTGATACAATTGTAGTAATGATTATAATAACTATACTCTTTGAATTATTAGCCCAGCCTTTAGCAAATCTTTTTGGCCTAGCAGGAGGAACATCTAAGCAAATGATTTTGTTATGTGTAAAAGCTTTAAGAATATCAAGTCTAGGCTTTGCTTTTATGGGAGCATCTGTTGCTATTCAAGGCGTTTTGCAATCAATACGATATGCGCTAAGACCATTAATGATATCGTTACTTAGACTTATAATCTTTGTTTTTCCTATTGCCTATCTTTTTATCAAAACTAATAATGCTTCAACTTTAGTATGGTGGACTTTCCCAATTGCCGAGGTTTTAACCTGTATTATTTCATTGTTTATATTAAAAAAATCTTACCAGCAAAAAATAGAAAATATGGTATAATAGCTATATAAATGAACAGGGTGTGAGAGTAAATGGAAATAAAAGAATTAAAAATTAAATTAGAAAATTTAAGAAAAAAAGAAGAAGACATCGGGAGGGCTCTTTGACTTAGAAAGCAAAAAGAAAAAATTACAAGAACTAGAAAATAAAATGAATGAAGAAGGCTTTTGGGATGATACAACCAAGGCAACTGATATTACAACTAAAGTAAATAATTTAAAAAAAGAAATCTTAAAAACTAGTGATGTTTCGGCAAAAATAAAAAGTTTAGATGATCTTTTAACTTTATTGGAAACAGAAGAAGATAAAGATTTAGAAGAAGAAATTATAAAAAGCCTTGAAGAAATAGAAACGGAACTTAACGATTTAGAGATAAGTGTTTTATTATCGGGAAAATATGATGACTTAAATTGCTATTTAGAAATTCACCCCGGAGCTGGAGGAACGGAAAGTTGTGATTGGGCAGATATGCTTCTTAGAATGTATACTAGATTTTGTGAAAAAAATAATTATAATTACGAAATTATTGAAAGCCAAAAAGGGGAAGAAGCGGGTTTAAAAAGCGTAACAGTCTTAATAAAAGGTGAGTATGCTTACGGATATTTTAAAGGAGAAAGTGGAGTCCATCGTTTAGTTAGAATATCTCCATTTGATTCCGGAGCAAGGCGTCATACTTCTTTTGCCTCTGTTACTATAACTCCTGAGTTTTCCAAAGATGTTGAAGTAGAAATTAATGAAAAAGATTTAAAAATTGATGTTTATCGAAGCAGTGGTAAAGGAGGACAAGGGGTAAATACGACTGATTCAGCTGTAAGAATTACGCATTTACCAACTAAAACAGTTGTTACTTGCCAAAATGAAAGAAGTCAAATCAAGAATAAAGAAATTGCTATGAATATCTTAAAAAGCAAATTATATCAAATAGAATTAAATAAGCAAGAAGCTAAATTAAGTGAAATTAAAGGGGTTAGTACTAATATTGATTTTGGTAGTCAAATAAGAAGTTATGTTTTAGAGCCATATACTATGGTTAAAGATAGTAGAACGGGTTTTGAAACTAGCCAAGCTGATAAAGTGTTAGATGGGGATATCTTAGATTTTATGGTTGCTATGTTAAAAAGGAAATAAGATTTAGTCTATCTAGAGATTATTAAATTATAAAATTTTAAAACAACTATTTTTCTTTTTTGGACAGTTTATAAAAAATAAATAAACATTTTTTGTCTAAGAAAAAATTTAAAAATAGTTAAAAAATAATTACAAAACTTTAAAAATAGTGATTTTACAAAATATTTAAATTGTAGTAATTTAACTTTGATGCACCAAGGAACTGTTGGTCAAGATGTCTTTCCCTAAAAAGGAAAGGTGATAGAATGAAAGATAAAATGTTTTATCAAGTAATTATTATTTTTTTGTTAGTAATTATCTTATTGTTTAAGTAATTAACAATGGTTGATACACTCTAACAACTTAGATAACTACATCAAAAAAGCATCTAATGACCACAGGGGGTCACTAGATGGCTTT
>CANRGD010000041.1 GCA_947630105.1 uncultured Bacilli bacterium
CGCCGTATACCGAACGGTACGTACGGTGGTGTGAGAGGGACAAATTTATAATAGTTTATAAATTTTCTCTACTCGATATAAATTCATAGATTATTTTATTAGTTAAATAAGGATTTTCTAAATAAGAAAAATGGTTAGCTTTGGGATAAACTATTAAAGCAGAATTTTTAATATGTTTATTAATTATAAAAGCATCTTTTAAAGGAGTATCTTTATCTTTTTCGCCCCAAATAATTAAAGCCTCAGACTCAATAAATTTTAAATATGCTTTTAAATTAGTATTAATTATATTTTTAAATGTTGTATACATAATAGGCGGTAGTGCTTGATAATCAGCTGAGGCAAAAAGATTTAATAATTTTTGTTGTAAATATTTTCTTTTTTTGGTGGGTAAAATATTTATTAATTTTTTTAAAAATTTGTAAGTTAATTCTTTAGCTTTTTTTAGTGGAGTTTTTCGTGGTTTAATAGAAGCGATATCCATAAGAATGAGTTTATCTATTTTTTCTTTATAATATCCTGTTAATAAAGTTGTTATTCTTCCACCAAAAGAATGAGCTATAATTATGGGATTAATTATTTTTTTTGTATTCATAAATTCTCTAATTAAATTAGTATAATCATAAATAGTAAGAGATTTATTAGGCAAGGGACTATTTCCAAACCCAGGATAATCAATAATATAAATTGTATAATTATTTTTAAAGTAATTAATTATATGATAAAAAGTAGCTGATGTGTTACCCCAACCTGGAAGTATTAAGATAGTTTTATCTTTATTGCCATATTTTTGGTAATAAATAGAAGCATCTTTAGTATTAAAAAACATATAATCACCTATGATAGTGTATGTAAAAGTGTCAAATGAGTGAAAAAGGCTGTTTAAAATAAAAAAGATATGCTATACTAATATTGTCAGATGGACACGACCTTGGGCCATTTAAAACCGACTAAAATAACGATATGGGAGTTTTGATCAGCTATTGGTGTTGAATACTTAATTTAATTAAGGATCCTAAAGATAGCGTAAGGACACCCACCTGTACAAAGAGCAGGTTTTATCGTTGCCAAGACGATCTATTCTGACTTTTTTTTTGCTTTTTTATTGATTAGAGTATAATAAAATGATATAATAAGCCGTGCGAGGTGAATTAAATGTTAATATTGCCAATCGTTAATAGAAACAGTATTAAAAATGTGCAAATTCAACTAAAAGGAGCTCAAAAAACACATAAAGGAATAACTTTTGAAAATATGGCTAAAAGTGACATTATAATTAATAGTGAAAAATTTTCTGATTCGCACTTTAGAGATTCTAAAGATAAGAAAGCTCCCGTTGATTTTATTAGAGCAAAATCTTTACTTTATCCTAGAAACTTTATGATAACAACAGATGTAGCAGGAGATTCTTCTTTATATGATGTTTATGAAGTAAAGCAACCTCCTAGAAAAGTTAATGATGCCTTAGATAATTTATTAGGAGCAGTTTTAATAGATATGTATAAAGAAATACCTATGAGTAAAAAAGGTAAATATGTTTCATTAGAAAAATTAGGATTTAATGAGTTTTTAACAGATGAAAAACTTGCTAAACTTCAAAAAATTGTTGCTGAAGAAAAAGATATTAATCAGTGGAGTAAAAGATTTACTGAAGAAGGCCTTGAAGATTTACAACAAATAATTGAATTTATGGATATTTTTGATTGTGTTGTGGTTTCAGATACATCTATACCAATTGAAGATATGGAGAATGTTTTAAAAGGATTAGAAGCATTAAATACCAAGGATGCTAGAAGTCTTAGAAAATATTATAATATGGCCTTAACTAATAAAGAAATATATTCTAAATTATCATATATTAATAGATTATTATATAATAGACCCTATACTTTAATCCAATCAAAGAAACAACGAGAAAGGCAACTTGTTAAAGTAAAAGCTGAAAGTGAGTTAAAAAAAGTTGCCTAGATTTAGTAGAATAGAAAAGGTAATTGGTATAACCAATTTAAAATTATTGCAAAGTAAGAAAGTTTTAATTTTAGGTTGTGGTGGAGTAGGTGGCTATGTTTGTGAAGCGTTAGCGAGAAGTGGTGTTGGCAATCTTATTTTAGTTGATTATGATACTATTGATGAAAGTAATATAAATAGACAAATAATTGCCCTAGATTCTACATTAGGTAAATTGAAAGTTGATGTTTTAGCTGAAAGAGTATTAGATATAAATAAAGCCTGTAAAGTAGATAAATATAATCTTTTTGTTAATAAAGATAATATTTATTCTCTTTTAAATAAGGACGTTGATTTTATAGTTGATGCCTGTGATTGTATAACAACAAAAAAAGAAATTATAAAAATATGTTTAGAGAAAAAAATTCCTTTTATTTCTTGTATGGGTACAGGAAATAAATTAGATCCTTCTAAGTTGGAAATAATTGATATTAGAAAGACAGTTAATGATCCCCTTGCTAGAATTATAAGAAAATATGTCCGAGATTTAGGTATAAAAGAAAAAATAATGGTATTATCTTCAAGAGAAGTTCCTATTAAGATTCAAGAGAGAACACCAGGTTCTTTAATATTTGTTCCCGCAACTGCAGGATTATTAATTGCTAATTATATAATTAGACAATGGGTAGAAAAATAAAAGCAAGTCGAAGGACTTGTTTTTATAATTTCCTATATAATCCAATAACTTTTCCCAATATTGTAACTTCTTTTAAAATTATTGGTTCCATTGTATCATTTTCAGGTTGTAATCTAAAATAACCATTTTCTTTATAAAAAGTTTTAACAGTTACTTCATTTTCATTGTTCATAGCTACAACGGTCTCTCCATTATGAGCAGTATTTCTTCGTTCAACTATTAATATGTCTTTATCATAAATTCCTACATTAATCATCGAATCTCCACTAACTTTTAAAGTAAATACTTCATTTTTAGTAGAAATTATATTAGTAGGTAGAGAAAAGTATTCATTTGGTGTTTCAATTGCTTCAATAGGAGTTCCAGCTGTAACTTTACCTAACAGTGGTACATCTACTACATTATCATTTTTCTCCAAATATTCATTAGGAACTAAAATCTCAAGAGTTCTATTTTTATTGTCATTCTTTTTGATATATCCTTTTTCTTCTAACTTTGTTAGATGAAAATGAATAGTTGCAGGAGAATGTAAATTAGCTTCAGCCCCAATTTCTCTTACTGTTGGTGGATAGCCTTTTTTAGCAGTTAATTTCTTAATTATTTTTAAAATAAATTCTTGACGATCGGTTAATTTTTCCATAATTCCTCCTTTATTAAAATTATTTTAACATTGGAAGTGTAAAATGTCAAACAAATGTTTTAAAAATAATTGACACGAACAATTGTTTAATATATAATCGAAGTATAAAAGAAAGGAGAGAGGAATATGAAAACTAAAATGAAAAATATTTTAAAGAAAGGATTAGTGATAATGAGTATATATTTAGTATTTACTTTTTATCTATTTTTAGCAGCTGATAGAATAGAACGGTTAAATAAAAATGCTAAATTAGAAAATACTGGATATATAATTAATATTTTCAAATAAGGATGTATTTATGTTATACTAAATGCAGGTGGTAAAAAATGAAAAAGATAATATTAGTTGATGGAAATAATTTATTATTTAGAAGTTTTTATGCAACTGCATATCAAGGTGTTATCATGAAAAATTCTAAGGGTTTTCCAACAAATGCATTATATGGATTTATAAATATGATGAACAAAATTATTAAAGAAGAAAATCCTTCTTATATAGTAGTAGCTTTTGATAAAGGGAAAACCTTTAGACATGATAAATATGAATCTTACAAAGCAGGTAGAAGCGAAATGCCTGATGAACTTAAAGTACAATTTCCTAAAGCTAAAGAAGTTTTAATGGCTATGGGCATTAAATATTATGAAATTGATAATTATGAAGCAGATGATATAATTGGAACTTTAGCAAGAATTGTAGATGAAGAAGATGAATTTGTTGCTACAATAGTTAGTAGTGATAAAGATTTATTACAACTAATTAGTGAAGAAGTAACAGTAAAATTATTAAAACAAAGCGGTCATATTATGATGGATAGAAAAGAATTTAGAGATACTTATAAAGTTGATCCTATTAAAATGATTGATTTAAAAGCTCTTATGGGAGATCCAAGTGATCATATTCCAGGTGTTAAGGGAATTGGTGAAAAAACTGCTATTTCATTATTAGAAAAATTTGGAAGTTTAGAAAATTTATATGAAAATATTCACAAAGTAACTGGTAAGACCAAAGAAAAATTACTTGAAGATAAAGAAAATGCTTATATGAGTTATGATTTAGCAACTATTTATAGATATGTTCCCCTTGATTTTGAATTAGAAGATTGTAAATATACGGGGGTCAAAAAAGAAGAATACGTTAATATTTTAGAAGAATTAGAATTTTTCTCTCTTTTAAAGAAAATAGATTTTAAAGAGTTAGAAAGAAAAAAAGAAGAAGATACGGAATTAGTAATAGAAGAAGTATGTAAAGAAATAGATAAAGAATATGCCTTTTATTTAGAAACAAGAGGTTCTATATATAGTAAAAGTGAAGTTTTAGGTATCGGAATATATGATGGAGAAAAAGGATATTACCTTAGTAAAGAAAATTTACAAAATTTTAAAGAACTATTAGCTAATAGTGTAAATAAATTTACTTATGATTTAAAAAAAGCTATTGTAGTATTAAATAATTATAATATAGCAATTAAGAATGTAACTTTTGATACTATGATTGCGACATATTTATTAGATTATACAATTAAAGATGATATTGCTTTTGTAGCAAGACAATTAGGTTATCAATTACCTTTATATGAAGAATTATTTGGTACTGATAAAAGACCAAAAGAAATTCCAGAAGAAGAATTAAAAACTTTATGTGTTCAAAAAGCAAAATTTATATATGAAACAAGAGAAAGATTATTAAATGAAATGGTAGAATCAGAAGAAATTGATTTATTTAATAATATTGAAATGCCTTTATCATTAGTACTTGCAGATATGGAACTTACAGGAATTAAAGTGGATGTTAATTATTTAGAAAAAATTGAATTAGAATTAAAAGAACAAATGAAAAATTTAGAAGAAGAAATATATCAAGCTGCGGGATGTACTTTTAATATTATGTCTCCAAGTCAATTAGGAAAAGTATTATTTGAAACTTTACAAATTCCTTATCCAAAGAAAGTTAAAGATAATAAATTTTCAACTAATAAAGATATATTAGATAAAATAAAACATTTTCATCCAATAGTAGATAAAATATTAGAATATAGAACTTTAGCTAAATTGTATACTAATTATGCAGTTGGGTTAAAAGAAGAAGTAAGAAGTGATGGAAGAATACATACTATTTTTACTCAAACATTGACTCGGACAGGTAGACTTTCTAGCATTTCACCTAATTTACAAAATATTCCTGCTCGAGATCAATATTCAAGATTAATTAGAAAAGCCTTTATACCAGATGAAAATTCTAAAATATTATCAAGTGATTATTCTCAAGTAGAATTAAGAATTTTTGCTCATATTTCTCATGCTACTAATTTAATACAAGCTTTTATTAATGATGAAGATATTCATGCTAAAACAGCTAGTGATATTTTCCATGTTCCTATCACTGAAGTTAGTAAAGAGATGCGTCGAACAGCCAAAGCTGTAAATTTTGGTATTTTATATGGAATTAGTAGTTTTGGATTATCAGAAGATTTAGGTATCGATATAGCAACTGCTAATAAATTTATTGATAATTATTTAAAAACTTATCCCGGTATAAAAGAATATATGGACCAAGAAAAAAATAAAGCTTATAAATATGGCTATGTAAAGACATTAATGAATAGAAAAAGAGTAATTGAAGAGTTACAAAGTAAAAATTATATGATTAGAAGTAGTGGAGAAAGAATTGCTTTAAATACGCCTATTCAAGGAACTGCAGCAGATATATTAAAAAAAGCCATGGTTGAAATATATGATGAATTTAATAAACGTAATTTAAAAAGTAAAATGTTAATTCAAGTTCATGATGAATTAGTCTTTAATGTTTTAACTGATGAATTAGAAGAAGTTAAGGAAATAGTTAGAAATATAATGGAAAATACTTTTAAATTAAGTGTTCCTCTAAAAGTAGATATTGAAGTTGGCAATGATTGGTATGAAGCTAAGTAAAGAAAGAAGGAATTTTTATGCCAGAAAAACCAGAAGTAATAACTGTTGCTAAAGCTTTAAAACCTCAATTAATTGATAGAACAATAATTGATTGTAATATTTATTGGAATAATATTATTGCTTATCCTACAACAGATGAATTTAAACAAAAAATTATCAACCAAAAAATAAGTAATATAACTACCAGAGGCAAATTTATTGTATTAACCTTAACTGAGTATAATTTACTTATTCATTTAAGAATGGAAGGAAAATTTACTTTTCGAAAAAAAGGTGAAGAATTAACTAAACATGAGCATGTGGAATTTCTTTTGGATAATGGAATTAGTTTTAGATTTCATGATGTGAGAAAATTTGGAAAAATGTATTTACTTAATAAAAATAAAACTAATGATTTAAATCCCTTAGATGAATTAGGCTTGGAATTTAGTGATCCTTTATTAACAAAAGAATACCTGTATAATAAAATTCATAAGAAAAAACTGCCAATAAAAACAGTTTTATTAGATCAAAGTATAATAGCTGGTATTGGAAATATTTATGCTGATGAGATTTTATTTAAAAGTGGCATTAATCCCTTAAGAAAAGCATGTACTATTAATATTAATGAATGTCAAAAAATAATTACTAATTGTTATGAAATATTAACTAAGGCTATTAGTTTAGGGGGAACAACTATAAAAAGTTTTACATCTAGTGAAGGAGTACATGGCCTTTTTCAAAATGAATTATTAGTTCATGGTCAAGCAGGATCTTCATGTCCTAATTGTAGTACTATAATAAAGAAAATAAAAGTTGGTGGTAGAGGAACATATTTTTGTTCTAAATGTCAAAAATAGGATTAAATCCTATTTTTTTGCTTTATCATATAAAGTGTATAATTTTTGAATACTATTTTCTAAAAAATAATAATGTAAAATATAAAATAGAAATAAAATAAGAGTTAGTAAAAATACTAATAAAAAACCTAATTCATTAAAATTTAAAAAACAAATTAAAAAAATAAAGGCCATTAATCCTACAAAAAGAGTAATAATCAAATGTATTAAACGTTCATGTTGATAAAAGGAAATTTTTACTAATATATCATTTGTAAAATCCGCTGTTTTACTAGAATTAGTTAATTCAGCTTCTAAATAATTAATATAATTTGTAATTTCTTTTTTCATAATTTTCATTCCTTTAAATTTTATCAGCAATCTTAGTATTTTCAAAATCTTCATTCATTATAAGTTCATGAATTTCTTCTTCTTTAGTATCCAAATATACTTCTTCAATTCTATCTACACGACATTTTTCAGCTTTTATAATAGCTTCAACTTTTAAAATAGCTTCTTCTAATTTATCATTAACTACTACATAATTATATTTAGATACCTCATTAATTTCCTTATAAGCCGTATTAAAACGTTCTAATATTTTTTCTTTACTATCTGTCTTACGCATTTTTAATCTTTCAACTAATACTTTTAAAGAAGGGGGCATTATAAAAATAAAAATAGCTTCAGGAATTAATTTTTTAATATTAGCAGCTCCTTCTATTTCAATTTCTAAAATTACATCCAGACCTTGATTTAGTTTCTCTTTAATTTTATTTTTAGGAGTTCCATAATAATTACCAACATAATTAGTATATTCTAAAAAATATCCCTCTTTTATTTTTTGTTCAAATTCTTCTTTAGAAACAAAATTATAAGTCACACCTGGAATATCGTTATCTCTAATTTTTCTAGAAGTAGTAGAAACTGATAGCCATCTAGTTTTACTATCATTTTTTAAAAGCTCATTAATTATACTTCCTTTACCACTACCACTAGGGGCTGATATTACTATTACTTGACCTGTTTGTTTTTGTTTTATCATATTAATCTCCCTTTAAATTATTATTTTTATATTCTTTTTCAATACAATTTATAAATTGTTCATTAGATAAAGTTAAAGCATATATTTTAGATGTATATAATTCAAATTCTAACATTTTATCCTTATTTTTACTAATTTTACTAATAATCGGTACTAACACATCTTTTTTTATTTGATGTAAATATTTCTTTCCTATATTATTAAATCCCAAAACTCTAATATATTTTATTTCTTTAAATTCTAAAGCTTGTTCTTTTGTAAAATTACATAATATATGAAGAAGCATTCGTTGAATTTTATTTTGAGTTATATTTTTAGTTTTTAGTTTATCAACTAACTCAGAATAAGAAAGAGATGTAAGAATTTTTTCTTTTAATAATTTATGCATCCGTAAATCTACTGTTTGATAAATTGTTAAGTCTTTTTCTGTTAAAATTTTATATTTTAAAAAAGGATAATAATCATCTATAAAATGAAGGTTTTCTTTTAAAAAAGGACTAACAAAAGAAGGAACTTGGTTAGAAATATTTTCTTTGTTTTTTAAAGCTAAGCGAATAGCCGTTGCACTAGAATATTTATCTTCTAAATTTTTATTATGATAATTATCTTTTCGTTTTATAGCCTCAGGTAAAATTTT
>CANRGD010000042.1 GCA_947630105.1 uncultured Bacilli bacterium
ACTATAATGGAAAAAAATAGAGAAACTAAATTAGTAGCAATTACATCAATGCTAATAGCTGTTGTCTTTTTAACAATTGCCTATGCTGTATTTTCAAAAAGCTTAAATATACAAAATATTAGTGCCACAGTAAAAGCAAATGAAGCTAATTTTAAAGTTTTGTTTTCAAGCTCCAATACTGGTGTAGTAGATGGATTGGTTAATTATTCTTTTATTAGTGGTAATGGAACAGTACCCTTTCAGGGAACAATAGATAATTCTAATTCTGCTAGTCCTCGAATATCAGGACTTGGTGCAACATTTAAAGAACCAGGCGCTACGGTTCAGTATAGGTTTTATGCAATTAACCAAGGAAGTTATGATGCATATTTAAAAAAAGTAGAATTTGGTAATGCCACAAGTGCAACTGTACATAAAAAGTGTACTGCTAAATCAGGTGCTTCCCAAGCTTTAGTTAATCAAGCATGTGATGGTATTAGGTTTTATGTTAATGTTACTAATGCAAATGATGCTGTAGGTTCTTCTAAAGATGATATTACTTCAACTACAACTTATACTAATCGTTTATTAAAAAAAGGAGAATTTTCGGCAATTTTTATATTGATAGATTATTCAAGTAGTGCAGCTTTAGCAGATGGAGACTTTGATGTTGAATTTGGAGATATAACATTAGATTATAGTACTCAAGATACTTAATTTTTGAATTAAAAGACATATAAGTCTTTTCTTTTTTTCATAAAATATGGTATGATGAAAGAAAGTAGAGGCGATTTTACATGAAGAAAAAAACTAAAGAAAAACTAAAAAAAATTGTTTTTTTAGCTATTTTAATATTAGTAGCATTACTTTATAGAGAAACTAATTTTGATTTTTCTAAAATAAGTGAAAAATTAAATTTTAGAGTAGAAGAGAAAGAAGAAACAGTAGAAGTTTTACAAGGAGATAGTTTAAAAGTATATTTTTTAGATGTTGGACAAGCTGATTCTATTTTAATTACTAGTAATGGAGAAAATATGTTAATTGATGCTGGAAATAATGAAGATGGGTTGAAGTTAGTTTCTTATTTACATAGTATTGGAATAACTAATTTTAAATATGTAGTAGGTACACATGCTCATGAAGACCATATTGGTGGAATGGATGATATTATTAAAAATTTTTCTATAGATAATTTTTATATGCCCGATGTTGTTACTACTACTAAAACTTTTGAAGACGTTTTAGATGCCCTTGATCGGAAACAACTCGCTTTTCAAACTCCTAATATTGATGATACTTTTTCTTTAGCTAAAGCAAAATTTGTGGTTTTACATGTATCAGATGACGATAGTGATTTAAATGATTCATCAATAGTTTTAAGAATGACATATGGAAATGCCTCATTTTTATTTATGGGTGATGCAACTAGTAAAGTAGAAGAAAAAATCATTGCTAAAGATATAAAAAGTGATGTGTTAAAAGTTGCTCATCATGGATCACAATATTCAACAACAACAGCATTTTTAAAAAAAGTGGCACCTAAATATGCAGTTATAGAGGTTGGTAGAAATAATACTTATAAACATCCTAAAAGTATAACTTTAAAAAAATTGAAAGAGCAAGGCAGTATTATATATCGAACTGATGAAGATGGAACAGTAGTTGCTACTACAGATGGGGCAACAATCTCTTTTGAAAAAATTACAACAGATACTAATGGGTAGGTGGAAATATGAAATATGCAGTAGATAGAATTGAAGATAATATTGCAGTACTTGAAAATATTACAACAAAAGAAAAAAAAGAAGTAGAACTTACTTCTTTACCTAGTGAGGTGCATGAAAAAGCTATTTTAATGGAAGAAAAGGGAATTTTTAAAATAGACACAATAGAAGAAGAAAATAGAAAAAAAATATTAAGAGAGAAAATGGAAAGATTAAAGAAATTAAAAAATAATTAGTTATCCTTTAATTTTTTATAAATATCTTTTTTAGTATGAATGATATTTTGGGGGTTAATATTTAGTTCTTTAATAACTTTTTTAGTAGTATTTAAATTTGTAATAAGAGATTTTACTTTTTTTAAGTAAAGTTTCTTTTTTGTTTTATTATTTAGTTTATTTAAAGTACTTTTAATATTTTTGCCTGAAGCTTTATAGTAAGTATATTCATAATTAATCCCATTTTCATCTTTTTTAGGAATTATTTCTTTTAAATAAATAGTATAATATTCATTTTTATAATTAATGGCTATTTGTTCAATAATGGCTAAATTATTTAACTCAACATAGGTTGGTATTTTAATAATATAGGCTCCTAAAATAATTATTAATATTATAAATATTTTTTTCATTTATATTTTCCCCTTACAATATTTTTTGTTAAAATAGAATTTCTTTTTCTAATGGCTTTATTTATTTTTATAACAGAATCATTTATTTCATTTTCATCTATACTTATATAATGATAGCCAAATAATCTTAAAGAAATAATTTTATAGATCATAATTATAGTACCTACTATTACACCATAAATTCCAAAAATAGTACCTAGTAAGAGTAAAAAGATTTTATAACTTCTTAGGGCGTTTGCTAATTCTAAAGAGGTAAAAATAAGTCCCGCTATGGAAGAGATTGCTATTACTATAATCATAATGGGGGAAACTATTCCTGCTGCAACTGCAGCATCACCTAAAATTAATCCTCCTAATATAGAAACTGCTGAACCACTGGTAGAAGACATTCGTAAGTCTGATTCTTTTAATATTTCGAAACAAATAATCATAAATAAAGCTTCAATATAGGCAGGAAAAGGAACAAAGGTGCGACCAGCTTTTAACATTAATAAAAGAGGTAGAGGAACCAAATCATAATTTCTTGTTGTAATTGATATATAAATAGCAGGAGTAAAGGTAGCAATTAAAAATGCAAAAACTCTTATTATTCTAATAAAGGAAGCATTAAATGGTTTTTGATAATAATCATCAACTGAATGAAAAAAGTCTAAAAAGAAACTAGGTAATATTAGGGCATAAGGGCTCATATCTACAATGATAACTACTTTTCCTTCTAGGAGGGCCATAACACTTTTATCTGGACGTTCACTCATCATAATAGTAGGAAAAAAACTTTTTTTCCCTTCTAAAGCAAATTTTAAATAACTAGAATCAACAATTCCATCAATATCAATTAAAGATAAAATTTTACTTACTTTATTAACTAAGTTTTTATCGGTAATATTTTCCATATATAAAATACTAATTCTTGTTTGAGTACTACGCCCAATTTCCATTGTTTTACTAACTAAATCGCAAGATTTTATTCTTCTTCTTATTAGGCCTAAATTAGTATTGAAATTTTCACAAAAGCTATCTTTGGGACCATTTATTGATAGCTCACTGTCAATAGTATTTATACCACGATCTAAAGTAGCTTTAAATTCAGAAGCATAAATTTTTTTAGTAATAATTACTAAAAAACCTTTATTTATATAATCTAATATTTCATTTTCTTTAATTATTATAATATTTGTATTAGGAAGTAATTTATCTAATTTAGTTAAATCTTTTTTCTTTAAAGTTATTAATTCTCTAAAAATAAAATCATTTATTCCTTCACCATTAGTTAAGACTTCATTAAAGACAACATTAACTTTATAATTATCAACTAATATTTCTTTAAAAATATAATCTTTGGAAGGACCTATTTTTTTATGAAGGTTATTGATTAAAGACATAGTAATCACCATTATTATTATGGAAAAGAAATTTATTTCTATGTAAAATTTTGTTATAATTGAATCGAGGGATAGTATGGAAGTTAAAATAGAAAAATTAGATAACTTTGGACGGGGTATAACTTATATAGGGGGAGTAATTTGTTTTGTTAGAAGAGCTTTACCAGGAGAAATAGTTAAAATAGAAATTATTAAGCGAACTAAAAAATATTTAGAGGCAAAAGTAGTTGAATATTTAAAGTTATCTACTAAGAGAATTAAGGATAAATGTCCTTATGCTTTGGAATGTGGGGGTTGTGATTTAGGACATTTAGCTTATATGTATGAAAATTATTATAAAGAAGAAAAAGTTAAAGATGTATTGTATAAGTATGCTCATATTACTAATAAAAAGATAAAAAATATTATCTTTACTGAGGAGTATTTTTATCGGAATAAAATTATTTTACATGTTATTAATAAAAAAATAGGTTTTTATAAGAATAAAACTAATGAGTTAGTAGAGATAAATGATTGTTTATTAGTTTCTGAAAAGATAAAAGAGTTATTTCCTTTTTTAAAAAAACTTGTTGTAATTAATGATATAAAAGAAATTATTATTAGAAGTTCTAATGATAATCAAAGTATTATGGTAAAATTAGTAGGAAAAGTAACTGATTATAAAGATATAATTTCCTATGTTGATGTTTTATATATAAATGATACTTTAGTTACTAAAAAAGATGCTTTAGTAACATCTATTGGTAAAAAAAATTATCAGGTATCCATTGATTCTTTTTTTCAAATTAATAAGGATTTAACAACTAAGTTATATGATGTTATTTTAGAAGAAGTTAAAAATAATAATTATAAAAGAGTATTAGATCTATATTGTGGAACAGGGAGTATTGGGATATATATTAGTGAATATGTTGCAGAGGTAATTGGAGTTGATTATAATAATGAAAATGTTAGTGATGCTTATGTAAATAAGAATTTAAATAAAAGTAAAAATATTTCTTTTATTTGTGCTAAAGTAGAAGAAGTAATTGCTTCTTTTAAGGATATAGATTTAATTATTGTTGATCCACCAAGAAGTGGCTTAGATAAAAATAGTATTGAAAATATTAAAAGAATTAATCCAAAGAAAGTGATTTATGTTTCTTGTGATTTGATAACTTTAGCTAGAGATTTAAAATTATTACAAGAAAAATATAATGTTTTATATGTGCAACCAGTTAATATGTTTCCAAGAACGTATCATATTGAATGTGTATGTGTTTTAAAACTTAAAGAGAAAATTTAAAATATAATTATTTAGGGGGAGTTGTATGAAGAGTTTATTTGATTATCCTATTATTGTTAATGAAACTTTTTATAAGTGCTGGCATATTTTAGAATACATTGAAAACCATAAAAATATGAGTGAGTTAGATAAAGAAGCTATTAAAGCTACTATAATGGATGCTTTAGTTTATAATGGAGATATAGATCCTGATTATGAATTTTTATCTTTAGAAAATTTAGCTATTACTAATAATCCAACAGATTATCACTATTCTAAAACACCTAATGTTTGTGGAATTTTAATGTCTATAAAGGAGAAATTAAGAAGAAAAAGTATTTATATATCAGCAGGTATTCCTATTACTTTATTTTTAGCTAAACCACCTAGTAAAGTTAATAGATATTGTGTATATGATCCAAATATAGCAGTTAGTTCTATTTTTGATGATTTTACTTTTTATGATGCTATTTATACTTCACCAACTAGAGGGGTGAGATTAACTGAGACAAGACCATTTGTAGAGGTAGAAATAAATGGAGAACTTTATTTAGTTGATACTATTACTAATCGAATATTTAAGTCTTCTTTTTTTAAAGAGAAGTATGATTTGGAAATTGTTTCGGCACTTAATAAAAAAGATTTTACTAAAAAACAATTACAGCATTATAAAGAATTAACATGTGAAAAATGTAATTTGGCTGATGTAATAGTATTTTATAATTTTTTTAATAAACATAGTATTCCAGAACTTGCAGAACAAAACTATGAATTAAATAAAAGTAAAGAAATTTTTAAGGAAGCTTGGGAGGAACAAAAATTAATAGAAAAGGATATGAATAAATTTTTTTCTATATATAAAAAATAGCTTGACTTTAACCTTAGGTAATACTTTAAACTTAGAAAATGAAGGGAGGATATATGTTTATTAATGAAATTGAGCATAAAGTAGGGCTGACAAAAAAAGCTATTAGATATTATGAAACAATTGGGTTAATTTTACCTCATCGTGATGATAGCAATGGATATCGGCTATATAGTGAAAATGATGTAAAAGAGTTGCGATTAATTAAATTTTTAAGAGAATTAGATGTTTCAATTAATGATATTAAGAAAGTTAAAGAAGGTAATATTACTTTAAATGAATGTTTAGAAGAGAGAATAAAATGGATTGAAAAAGAAAAGAATAACTATTTATTAATTGAAGAAATGTGTAAAGAAATAATTAAAGAAAATAAGACTTTTTCAACCCTTGATGTTACAAAATATTCAAGACAAATGAATATTCTAAATAAGGAAGGATTTACTATGAAGAGTTTACAAACAAATAAATTAAAAAAAATTTTAGGGGCTATTTTTTCTACTTTAATATTTGATTCCTTTTTTATATTTTTAATTAGTCTTATTACTTATTTTCAATTAACTGAAAGTGAAAAAATGCCTTTATTTATGTTTATATTTTTTATTTTTATATGTGTAGTTCCTATTATGGGTACTATTTATAATTTAATACTTAGAATTAAAGAAATTAAGAAAGGAGAAGAAGATGAAGCTTGTAAATATTGATTATATTCCTGGGGAAGAAATAGTAGAAGCCTTAGGAATTGTAAAGGGTGCGGTTGTACAGTCTAAAAATATTGGCCGAGACTTTTTGGCAGGTATGAAAACTATTGTGGGAGGAGAAATAACTTCTTATACTGATATGCTTAATATTGCTAGAGGGATTGCTACTAAAAGAATGGTTGAAGAAGCTAAAAATTTAGGAGCTGATGCTATTATAAACATTCGTTATGGTTCTTCAACAGTAATGAGTGGGGCAGCAGAAATAATGGCCTATGGAACAGCTGTAAAACTAAAAAAGTAAAACTTTTTAGTTTTTTTATGCAATAGAAATTTTCTTAGAAAAAGAATTTAACTATAAGTTATTTTTTTCTTTTCTAGATTTAAAAAGTTTGATATAATCTTTATAAGATAAGGGGCTATATAATGAAAAAAGAAAAAAGAAAAGGTTCTGTTATTTTTAAATTATTATTTTTTATTGTTGTACTTGGAATTATTACTGGTATTATTGACTATGTTAGATTAAATTCTAATAAATTACCTCTTTTTGCTATTAAAAGCTATGATTCAAAGAAAAATAAACAAACATTTAGAGGCATTTTTTATAAAGCACAACGAGTTGTTTATGCATCAGTAAATGAAGATATAGTTGATTCTACTGATGTTAGTTATATATTCTTAATTTTTAAATTAGATATTAATATACCTAAAGAAGAAAATAATACTAATTTTACAATTATAACTGATGAAGTAATAAATTGTAACGAAAAAGCAAAATTATATTATTCGGGGCAAAGAAATATTTATACATATTGTTTAAATAGTATTAAAATAAGTAAAGATAATAAAGGAACTGAATTAAAAGATTATATAGTTAATGATAAAGATATTATTAATAAGATAGTAAATAATTTATATTTTAGTAGAACTTTTTATAATCAAAATATTGAAATGTTTGAAGATATTAGTGTTTATAATTTTACTAATAATGGGATTTCATTAATTAAATGTAAGGATGATGATGCTTCAGATATTTATATTGGACCTAAAAATATGACTTTTCAAGATGATTTTTGTACAGAAAAAGAAGAACTTGTTAATAATATTAATACAGGAGTATAATTTAAGTAATTTTTGAAGATACCTTTTAACTTTCTGAGTTAGATCTTTATTGTATTTTTTTAGTGATTATGCTATTATATAAAGCATTTAGAAAGGAGAAAGGTATGAAAATCTTTCTAGGAGAAAAAAATTCTTGTGCTTTAAACTATCAACATATTTTAATTTATAGTGAATTAGCTAAGTTAAATAAACCTTTCGAAATTACTACTAATGTTTCTGATGCCGATATTATTGTGATTGCAGAAACTTGTTGTTGCACAAAATATAATATTAAAAATACTTTAGAATATATTAATTATATTTTAAAAAATAAAAAGAAAGATGCCAAAATATTTTTAACTGGATGTATTACGAGAAAATTTAAAGATAACATTTTTTTAGGGGAGACTGAAAAATGGCTTAAAGATAATATAGATTTTATAATTCCTCAGAACCAGCCCTATTTATTATTAAAACTAATTGCGGAAAATGAATTTAATGAAATAGATGAAAATGATTTTGGTTTATCTATAGGAGATTCTAATAATTCAGCAGAGATTTTTATTTCCAATGGATGTTTAAATAATTGTTCTTTTTGTAAAGTTACTTTTCAGAAGTATCCTTTAAAAAGTGTTCCTTTTAATGAAGTAATAAACTCAATAGACTTAGCAGATAGTGAAAAATACTCAGAAATTCTTTTAAAAGGAACAAATATATGTCAATATGGATTTGATTTATATAATAAGTTTATGTTACCAGAAATAATTTCTTATATAGAAAAAAAAGAAAATATTAAAGAGGTAGTATTAATTGGATTTGCTTTTAAAGATGCTATTAAAAATGGTTTTGAGAGTGCTTTAGCAAATAGTACTAAAGTGAAGGAAGTATGTGGATCGTTAGAATCTGGTAGTGATAGATTACTAGAGCTTATGAAAAAAGGATTTACTAGTGAAGAAATTATAACTTTTGTTAAAAATATTGTTAAACATTAGTTAAAATGTATACGATTTATAATATAGATAACAAACAAAGGTGAACTTTGTTTGTGGGAGTATT
>CANRGD010000043.1 GCA_947630105.1 uncultured Bacilli bacterium
CTTTGGGGTAAGGGGAAGTCTGCCCTTTTTGCTATTTTTATAAAATAAATTTTGTTTTTCTTTTCAGACTATCACCTCAAAGCTTTTTTATTTTACTATATTTTTTTGATCTTTACAATAAATTTATTATTTTCCTTATTTTTTAGATAAAAATTATCCTTTATAAAAGTTAGCTATAAACTTAGCAAACTCATATAAAATTATATCACTTTTATTAATAGCAAAACTTTTACCTATAGCTTTTCCTCCTATAGTTAAAGATGAAATTATTGCCGTTACAATAAGGCCTGTTAGTAATAAATTACAATTAAATTTAGTGACTAAAATTGCTGTTATTGTTGTAGTGGCAGCACCTGAAACTACTCCACAAATATCACCTATAACATCACAACAAAAGCTGGATACTTTAGCAGCATTTTTTTTGAATTTAACTGCTACACTAGCTCCTTTTACTTTTCGAGAATTCATTGAATGAAAGACTTTTTCATCAGCCGTAGTTACTGCTACTCCTATAATATCAAATAAAATACCAATAAGAACAAATACTAAAGTAATTATAATTCCAAATAATAAGGAAAGATTAGGAATTGTTGTTTGAGTTATAAAAGCCATAATTAATGAGATAATGAAAGTAATTATAACAATTTTATTAATCCATTTAAAATCAACATGCTCTTTTTTTACTTTTTCTTTTTTTTCGGTTTGTATAAGTAAATTTTTTAATTCTTTATTTTTAAACATTTTTTTCACTCCTAATTAAATTATAAACAAAAAAGTGGCTTTTAACCACTTTTATTTTAAACTTCTTAATTGCTTGGCATTTAACATAGTAAACTTTGAACCTTAGGTCAAGTAGGATTTCCCTGATTCTTACAATTTCGTTACCAAAATTGCGGTTCCCCTTTACAAGAATCAATATGTCGTTACCGTACATATGACTTGATTACCACTTAGTGTCCACTGCAATCCTATGTTAACACTCTAGAAGATTTCCTCCCCAATTTCTTTACTATTAATTCTTTTTTGCAAAAGTGATTTCAAAATGCGATGCTTAGATATAGGTGGCCGCCTATAAAAAAGTTGATCATTTATCCCAAGACTTTCACTCAAGACAGGCTACACTGCACATAACTTTCGCCACAATACAGGTTTAATCCTATTTCGTAACAAGTCCGTCAGATATTCGTATAGGCTTGCTACAAGAATAGGTCTCCACAGATAATGGGTCAAGCATTGTATGCCATTACAAGTTGCCCATAATCCTTCATCTTCAGCACTCACCCCAAACTGGGCGTAAGAAGCAAGCACCAAAGGTTTCATAGATATGCCCTTTAACGATTTTTTAATCTCGTCTTCTTAGTAAAGTAATTGACTAGAATAATGTGCCATCAATTACAATTATATTATAGCATTTTTTTGCATTTTTGTCAATTTTAACTCTGTTATGATAGTGTAAAATTATTTGGGGAAAGGAGTATAAAAAAAGGAAGAACCTTTGTTATAATAAATTTGAAATAACAATAACGGAGGTCTTCCATATGGATATCATATCACAATTTAATCATTTTGTTGAAGAAAATTTTAATAAATTCTTAAAAAATTACTTTTTTCATTCAAACTATTGGTATAAAACAAGTTCTATTAATAACTATATTTCTTTTTTTAATGATTTAGATTATTTTAACTATAACTTTATTGTTAATATTATTAAAACTTATTTTGAATATATTGATAATGTCTTCTTTCATTCTTCTTATCGAAAACAATTTTGTGAATCTAAAGGCTTTTATCAAAGAACTATTCTCACTCTTTTTGGTGAAGTAACTTACAAACGTAGATATTATTATGACAAAAAATATAATGATCGTTTCTTCTTTACCGACTTATTTTTAAACCTTCCTAAAAGAAAGTACTTTGATCCCTTTATCTGTTCTGAAATCTGTAATGAATCTTCTATGTATTCTTATTCTAAAGCTGGTAGAATTGTATCTTCTAAAATTGGTAAATGTATCAATAATCTTGTCTATATTTCTCGTGCTTCTTCTCGGAATATCGTTATGAATTTTCAAATAATTGATGATACTTTTCAAGAAAGAGATTTAAAAAGAATTGAAAGACTTTATATAATGTTAGATGAAAAATTTGTTGGTTCTCAATTTAATGATGGTAAAGACCATATGATTAAAGCAGCTGTTACTTTTGAAAATTCAGAACTTGCTTATAAATATAAAAGAAAACCTAATTCTATGAATCGCTACAAACTAATTGGTTCTCATACTTGTGCTTCTGTTGATGATAACCTCCTCCAGGATGTCCTAAATTATATTTATTATAATTATGATGTTGATTATTTGAAAGAATTAAATTTCATGGGGGACTGTGCTTTATGGATTAAAAACTTTCCTAAATCGAAGTGGTTCAAATTCGATAATGATATTAAAGTCAATTTTTCTATGGATGGTTTTCATTTCTCCCAAGCTCTTAAAAATCTCACTACCAATGAGCATAATGATGTTTATCAAGCTTTATATGAATATGTTCTTCATAATGATAAACAAGGCTTTGAAAATATATGTAATGATTTTAAAAATATGTTTCCTTTTAGAGAAGATACTATTATAGCTAAAAGAGATTATATTCTTAATAATTGGAACGAAAGACAATTATATCAAAACTATCCTTATTTAAAGTGTTCTATGGAATCACATATTTCTCATATATTTGCTGATTTGTTTACTTCTCGTCCTAAAGCCTATTCACAAAAAGGAATTAGACAATTATTAAAATTAAGACTTTTAAAAGTTAATAATTATGACATTAAGCAAAAATATTTAGAATCCTTAGAATATAAATCTAGAAACTCCAACTATTCTAATAATGAAATATATTCATCTAAAGAAAAAAGTTATTATTATCTAGATTCTAAATTAAGTCTATACACAAAACCTATTGATAATTTTATAAATTTTATTTTTTAAAATAAAAAAAAGAAAATCAAATTTATTATAAATTTAACTTTCTTCCCCCAAAACTCTTTACACTAACTCTGTTATTATGTAATCATTTTGTGATAATATTTTTTTCTTAATAAATTTTAATATCAAATATAATTTAAAAAGAAAGCCTTTAACTTTCTTAATTAATTTGCTCTTATTTGATCTACATACCAATTAATCTTACTTGGCCAAGCAGTACTTGCAGCATATTTTGGAGCAATAGCCTCTATTGTTGTTAAGCCACGTTGATAATAATTTTGAGATAAATTATCTATAAAACCAATTATTCCTTCATCTAAGGTAGCATAGGCTTTATAACTTCCTCCATTACATCCTGGAGCACCTTTTTGCCCACCAACATTGTTACAAGTTCTAGCTAAAGCTGAACAGGTTGATTTACAGCCAGTCTCATGAAGCATTATTGCTACAGCTACGTAAGGATCTACTCCTTTTTCAATACATTGAGTAGCAATTAAATTACCTTTACCAGCAATATAATCTGTTCCCAAGTTACGATTTAATTTTTCAGCTAATTCTTCGATAGTCATATTTTCATAAACTTCTACTCTTGGGGGAATGATTACTGAAGCGGGAGCTACTTCCATATCAACTTCTGTAAGCAAATTTTCTTTGCTTAATGTTGGAGAAGATGTAGTTTCATCTTTAGTTTCTTCTTTAAACACCATGTTAGCGCTCGCTGCCATATCTTTTATATTAGTTGATTGAGTACTACTTTTAATACTATCTAAAAATAAATCTTGAGTATCAATAGTTATTCCAATAGATATCATTAATATTCCAACTGTACAGGCTAAACAACTAATAATCTTTGCATTTTTCAATATAGTTCACCTCAAATAAATTTGATTAACTAATGATGTTATTTTATCATTTTTTAAGCTAAAAGTCAAATTTCAGGTATTTCTGAAAAGTTTAATTTCTAATTAATTTTAAATGTTTTGGGACTATATTTATAGACTAAAAATAAGCTTATTATAGTATAAATAATTGTACCTATAATACCAAAAGTTATAAATAAATAAGAATTAACTTGATATTGAGCGATGTTATAACATATTAAATAAGTGAATAAGGATATAAATGTATAACTAAATTTTTTAAGTTGCATTTCTTTATTATATGGTTGAAATAAATAATATATGACTAAATAATGAACGGAAAAGAATATGCTAAGGGTAATTATAAATAAAAACATTATTATATAAGTAAGGAAATTTACTTCATGACAAAGAAAAAGTAAAACTATATTTCCACCACCTAGTATTAAAGCCGGCAATAAATTAATTTTTATTAGTGTTAAAAGTCTTTTTTTAAATAAATTTAATAAAACTGTGGGTTCTTTATAAAAATTATAAGTTAACATGGCATGATCACAATTATAAAACATTGCTTGGGTAACTATTGCTCCTCTATTTATAAAATACATAATTATTACAAACCAGGTTATATTATTTGTTAAAAAACTATAAATATTTTTATTAAAACTTGTATTTTTTATAACTAAATAAGAAAGAACTATATATATTAAAGTTATAATTAATGAATATTTTTTAGCACTTTCTAAAAGTATTTCTTTATGTCGTTCAAAGAATATTGTATTAAATAAATCATAGCCTTTTTTGCCTTTTATTTTTTTACTATTTATAATTTTATCTTTATTTTTCACTTCTACCATAGCTTGACGAGAATATGCTTTTGCTAATTCTTTATTCATAATTTGATTTTTAGTATTTAATTTTTTATAAATTAGCTTATAATCTGATAATTTTGTAATATATAAGAAACTAATGATACTTAAAAAAATAAATATTAAAAGGGCTAGTATGATAATTTTATTATTAATAAAGATATTTAATTTTGGTGTAGCAGCTAGAAGTAAAAAAGATATAACAACTATAAAATAAAGTCCTGTATTAGTTATAAATAAATAATTTGTTTTTTTATAAAAATATATATTTAGTCCTTCCCCTATTAATCTAGATAAAAAACTTAGTATTATTAAACTTATACAACTTAATAAGGATATATCAATAATTTTTGAAAAAATGAAAAAACATAGAGTGTTTAATAAAAGTGATTTAATTAAATCTAAGAAAAGTTGACTTTTTACAAAATTTTTAGCATCCATATTAAAAAGAATAACGGAAAAATATTTTTTACTACTTGTATTTAATAATTTATTATTTAAAAAGATTCCTAATAATGTAAAAATAAAATATATGTGAATGAAAGTAAAGCTAGTATTCTTTGATAATAATGTTGAAAGATAAAAAATACAAAGAAAATATATTACTCTATATAAAATTGATTTACTAAGAGATAAAAGAATACCTAAAAAACGCGCTATTAATTTTATAGTTTTGCTTTTGTAGATATCATCTGTAAATAGATCTTTAAAAATAACTAAATGCCTTAAACTATATATAAAAGAGTTAACCGCATAAGCAATATCTATTTTTAAAGACATTTTTAATGTTTTAAACATTTTTATTTTCCTTTAAAGCTTTTATTATTTTATCTTTATATTTCTTAGTATTTAAATTATCTTTTTTTACTTCTTCTAGTTTTTTGTTATTTAAAATAATAATTTCATCACATAAGTCAGTAGCAAGTTCTAAAATGTGAGTAGAAAAAATTATAATGTGGTCTTTTTTTAAAGATTTTAATAATTTTTTCATTTCTTCTTGAACTACTATATCAAGTGATGTTAATGGTTCATCTAATAAGATTATTTTAGGATTACTAATAATATTTATTAATATTTGAAGTTTATTTTTCATACCATGTGAATATTCTTTTAAAAGCTTATCTTGATCTTGAGGTGAAATTTTTACTAAATCAAAATAATACTCAATGGATTTTAAGTCTTTAATATTTCCTTTATTGATTTCTAAGAAAAATTCTAAAAATTCTCTAGCTGTTAAAAATTCTGGTACTACTGGAGTTGATATAACATAGCCTATATCTTTAGATTCAAGTTTTCTTTTACCATATTCATCAGTTAAATAAAAATAACCACTATTTATATCAATATCTTCGTTTAAGGCATTAAAAAAAGTTGTTTTTCCAGCACCATTTCTTCCTATTAACCCATATATTTTTCCAGATGTAAAAGTAAAATCAATATTTCGCAATACTTCATTTGTAGCATAAGATTTTGATAAATTTATAATTTCTAATTCCATAGTCCACTTCCTTGGATATATTTTACAATAGAAATTAAACAAAAGCAAAATAAATTGGAAGATTAGAAAATTAACTGTTTCCAATAATTAGAAAATATTTATTATTTGGTTTAGTTCAGAAATTACTATTTTTATTTCAGTATAAATTTTTGAATCTATTTCCTTATTAGTTAAAAAATTATCTAATTCTTTTAATAAATTTTTAGAATTAACATAAAATAAATTAAATTTACTTTGTAACTCTAAAAAATCATATTGTGTTTCACTATAGTTTGGTTCTTTATCACATTTTATTAGGTAATAATATATTATACTTTTTACTTTTTTATGAGTATTAAAATAATTATTATCATAAGTTATTAATTCTAAGAATGGCGGGTTAATTTCTTCTATATTAAAGTTAATCCCAGTTTCTTCTTTTATTTCTCGTATTAAACATTCATCAAGTGTTTCATTGCTTTTTAAATGACCACCTATAAACTGGACAGTATTATTGTTATGAGCTAATAAAATATCATTATTATAATTTATTAAAATTGCTTTTGTTCGAGTAATACACTCCTGTATCTCAAAATCTTTAATGTTTGTTTCATTTAATAATATTTGTTTCATTAAAATTTATTCCTCTCATTTTTTCAATTTATAAAAATCTTTCCCAATATTCTATAATTGAAGGACTTACACTTGTAAAAAATAAATCAATCATTTCTGATATATATTTTGCTTTATGCCAAATAGGCATATTCTTATTTAAACAACTTGATTTATTACTAGCCATCATATATTCGAATGTTGAAGCACGATCTTCAGCTGGATCAGTTTGAGCATAATTATTTACAAAATAAGACATATCATTAAAAGTTAAATTATAAGAGTTCTCATTATTTATAAAGCCATAATTAAAATCTAGAGGATTAAGGCTTGACCAACTACTGTATTTTCCACCCATTTTACTAATATATCTTTCTATATAATGATAAATTTCATGATTGAAACTTTCTGCAAATGGATAGTCAACTGCAATAGAAATTGTTGCTTTGGTATAAGTTGAATCAGTAATTCCTGTTATATTATTAGTAGAATAATTTTTTATTAAATATACTGTTAAAGGAATATTAGCTTTTTTTATTTCTAAGAAAAAATTTTCAGGGTATTGATTTAATATTCCATATAAATTTAGAAGAGCTGTGTTAGAAATATTAGGATCAGCTATATAATTACTTGTTAATCCAGCTACTTTATAACCATTAGTTTCAAGTCCATATTTAACAGTAATACCATATTTTGATTCAATTTCTTGTCTTATATCTTGATTTATTTCATCAATACTTTTTGGCGTTGTTTCTTTTTTTTGATTAGTAATTTCTTCATTTATAATTATATTATCTTCTTGTTCAGAAGTAATAGTTTTATTATCATCTATTGGGGTTAGAGTTATTTTATTATCATCAAGTTTGTTTATAACAGTGGAATTTTTAGGATTTGATATATCTTGATAATTTTTTATATATAAAAGTGTTCCTGAAGATAACAATAAAAAAGAAGAAAATATTAATATTTTAGCAATTAACAATTGGTTACTTACTTTCATATTAATGTCTCCTTCCTACTTGAATATTATTTTGCTTGTCCTCCTTGTAATTGTTTATTTAACTCACTAATTTGGTTATACATCTGTTGAGCTTCAGCTGTTTTGCCTTCTTTATATAATTTATTTGCTTCTTCTAACATGGCTTCTATTTTCTTTTGACTATCATCAGGTGATGGCAATAATCCATTATTAACTAATTGCGTTTCGATTGGAGTTTCTTGTTGAGTGGTAGGTTGATTAGGTAAGATACTTCCATAGCTACCTCTAGCTTCTAAAATTTTTTGTTGTGTTGGTAAAGATGTTTTTAATTTTTCAATTTGCTTCGTGGTTACTAAAATAGCTTTAGGAGAATCAGAAGTCAATTTTAAAAATGTTTGGTACTCTTTACTTGTTGCATTAGACTCATTAGACTGTTGCATATTTTTTGCCATATCATTAACTATATTTTTTAAATTTGAATTTTCATTAGGAGGAATAGTTGCTGTATCAGATTGTACTGGCTGAGATGGTAGTTCTGAAGATGGAGTTGGAAGATTGAATGATATAGTAGATTCTTCTACTGCTTCTGTTACAGGTTTTGTTTCTGGTTGTGTTGGTTGAGGTGTTACTTCTGTAGTAGGTGTTTCTACTGCTTCTGTTACAGGTTCTGTTTCTGGCTGTGCTGGTTGAGGTGTTACTTCTGTAGTAGGTGTTTCTACTGTTTCTGTTACAGGTTCTGTTTCTGGCTGTACTGGTTGAGGAGTTACTTCTGTAGTAGGTGTTTCTACTGCTTCTGTTACAGGTTTTGTTTCTGGTTGTGTTGGTTGAGGTGTTACTTC
>CANRGD010000044.1 GCA_947630105.1 uncultured Bacilli bacterium
TTTCAACATTTAAAAATCTCTCAAATCCTTATAAACAAAGGGTTTGGGAGATTTTGACTTTATAAAACTGATAAATTAAGGAGTATAACTCTTTTTTTTTATCTAGTCATCATTTTTTATAAATTTTATATGTAAAATCTCTATTTTTAAAAATTTAAAAAAAAGAAGTATGCTAATTTAACCATACTTTTTTTATAATTCTCTATTTTTAAACTTTACCGGAAAAATCAAACATCATATCTACATATTTTTGGGTCGTAGCACTATCCCAATGAATTCCATCAGTAGTAGTATATGGTATTTTATAACTAAAGTTTTTATTATTTCCTCCACTATGATCCATAATTAATGAAAATACAGATTCATAATACAAATTAGCAGCATAATTATCTTGAATAATCCCTTTAATTGCAATATTAAATTTCAAATATTTTCGATTAGATCTATATCCAGCATCACAAGAATGTTCATTTTCATTAACTACTACCTTAGCTCCTTGTGCTGCTTGAGAGGCTCTAACAGGTTGAACAGAAACAACATATCCTTGAACATTATATCCACTATTTTTCAATTTTTTAATAGATGAATTATAATCAGCTGCATATTGTTTAATACTTTTATTACTTTGAGATATTTGATCACACGTATAAGTTAAAATTGTATTTCCTGGTAGTGGAAAATATAAATGAAATTCAACATAACTTTTTATTGAATTATACTTACTAAGATCAGTTATAAAACTATTAAGCCCTGCTCCATTTTGATAACTTATTCCTGAGCCACTTAAAGGATAATATAAAATTGTATTATTTGAGGTATTATAATTATATTTTGTTTTAGAAGAAGTATAACTAGATTTATAATTCTTCATTCTTACTACTTGTGATGCTCCAATTACAACCAATACTTTCTGTTTTACAGTAATTGTAAAGTTAGCTGTTTTTCCTCCGTCTTGAGTCTTAACCGTTATAGTAGCAACACCTGGATTTTTGGCAGTTACTACCCCATTACTAACACTTGCTACATTATTATTATTACTACTCCACGTAACAGCTTTATTAGTAGCATTAGAAGGACTCACAGTAGCAGTTAAATTAACATTTTTATTACTTTGATTCAAATATAAAGAGCCACTATACGTATTTAAAGTAACACTTTGAACACTAACCTTCGTAGGTGTTGAAGGTGTACTTGGTTTAGTACTAGTAGTAGGCTTAGGAGAAGTACTTGGTTTAGTACTAGTACTAGGCTTAGGAGAAGTACTTGGTTTAGTACTAGTACTAGGCTTAGGAGAAGTACTTGGTTTAGTACTAGTACTAGGTTTAGGAGAAGAGGTACTCGGTTTAGTGCTAGTACTAGGTTTAGTGGAAGAAGCACTTGGTTTAGTACTAGATTTAGGTGTTGAAGATGCACTCGGTTTAGAAGAACTAGGCTTAGAAGCAGATGTACCTGGTTTAACTGTTGAAGTACTAGAAGTTGCCCCACTTGTAGAATTGGAATTATTTTTATTAGTTGACGAACTTGAAGAAGTAGAATTTCCTGTATTATTTTTATTAGAAGAGCTACTAGAATTAGATGTAGCACCTGAATTATCAGTAGATAATCCATTTAAATTTAATGAACTATTACTATTACTATTTTCACTCTCTAAATAATCGTTTTCAAAATAATAAACAACCAGCAATAACCCTATAAAAAAACAAAAGTAAAAAACATATA
The DNA here is from genome assembly GCA_947630105.1 of uncultured Bacilli bacterium. GTDB lineage: Bacteria > Bacillota_I > Bacilli_A > RF39 > UBA660 > CANRGD01. The sequence continues at coordinate 1,720 of CANRGD010000044.1, forward strand.
AAACAACCTTAGCTTTTTTTTCATCATTATTCATAAGATTCACTACTCCCCTTTAAATAACTCTATATCTTCATTATATAATTAATCTGTAAAAAAATCAAAAAATAATACCACTATTTTTTTAAAACAACATAATACTCTCCAAACTGTTTAAATTTATATACGTTCTTATCAAAAAAAATCTTATCAGTAGCACTAATAACATATACAGCATTTCTATTATCATCAATCATAATATTTTCCATTTCATCATAATAATATCTCTCATTATAATATTTCCCAGTAGTATCCTTTTTTATTCCTTGATAATATTTAGCATCTATATCATGATAAAAAAGTGTTAAAATTTCTGAAACATCCTTTGCTCCTCTATATTGACTATTTGCCGTAACATATATATAATCAGCTTTACATTTTTTTACATAAGTCAATGCTCTAGTAAAATCTTTATAAAATACTTGCCCAATTTCTACAGCATAACTAGTAAAATAAGTATTTATAAATAATATAAATACGCCTCCATATAAAATAGATACTAAAAGTTTAGCAACTTTAAATTTACTTATTAAATAATAAACACCTACTCCATTAGCTATTAAAAGAGGATAAAAAATTATATTTATTCTATTAACATTAACATTATTTGTAAGTAACCCTGTAATAATTGCTATTAAAAGAAATAGCAAATATAAATTATTTTTATCTCTATTTTTTTTATTTTTTAATATTAATAATATTCCTCCTATAAAAATAGGTATTGAAAAGAAATACATTGTTCCAAAACCTGGTATATTATTCCATATTAAATCATCAAATTGAAAAATAATTCTTCCTAAACTTGTAAAATTTGTAAAAATTTGTAAAAATATATTATCAGAAAAAAATAATATATCTTTATATCTAATACTATTAGGAAAATATGGTATTGTAAAGTTTAAAAAAGTAATTGTTTTTAACTTAAAGAAATTAATAATCATTGTTAAAAGATAAGGCCAAGCAATTAATATATAGCATCCTATTGCTAATAGAATATCTCCTATTGAAACATACTTATTCTTAAATAAATATATAGCTGCGCTTAATAAAAATAGTGGTACTACATAAATTGATATTCCATAACAATACATAGTTAATCCAAAAATTAGCATTGATAAAACTAGAAATTGCTTTTTATTTGTTAATCTAAAATGATTTAAAAAATATAACCCTGCTATAAAAAAATGAGGAAATAAATTAGCTTCTAAAGCCCATCTACTTTGCATTATATGCCAAGGATTTATAACACCTAATGCTAATACAATTATGGCAATCTTTTTATTAAATACATCTTTAGTAAATAAGTATAAAAATACAAGCCCTACTAAACTTACAAGTAAAGAAGGTATTCTAATTATACTTACATTAAATCCAAATATTTTTATAAAAATTGCCATTAAATATGAAAGTAATGCACTCATCTGCCCATATCCCCAAGCAGTCAAATGTACAGGCAAAGACATTCCAAAACGATCAGTTCCATATTCACTTAAAGCCTTAGCATCAACAGCAGCCATAGCTTCATCTTGATTAATTCCAATTGGCACATATCCAAATTTATAAGTTCTAATAAAAATTGCTATTAAAAATAATATAATTAAAAGAAAAATTTCTTTTTTATTTTCTTTATTCATATCATCACCTATTTATCACATAAGTTTTCAGCTATAATATACTTGGGTCTTCTTTTTACTTCCCCATATATTTTTCCTATATATTCTCCAATAATACCAATTGAAATTAAAAGCAAAGAACTTAAAATCCAAATTGAACAAATAATAAAAGAAAAACTTCCTACATAATTACCTACTAATTTATCTATCCCGTTATAACATAAAAAGCCAATACTAAATAAAAATATTATTACTCCAAAATTTAAAATTAAACGCATTGGTCTCACACTAAAAGTTATTCCATTTAAAGCTAATTCAACCATTTTATTTAAAGTATATTTAGTCTTACCCGCAATTCTTTCATGTTGCTCAAAATAAACAATATCAAATTTAAACCCCAGCAAAGGAAAAATTCCCCGTAAAAATAAATTAACTTCATTATATTTCTCTAATTCTTTTAATACTTTTTTACTTGTTAATCTAAAGTCTGCATGATTAAAAATTACTTCTACACCTAATAATTTCATAAATTTATAAAATCCCTTTGAAGAAACTCTTTTAAATAATTTTTCATTTTTTCTGGATTTTGCAACTGCATAAACAATTTCATTCCCACAATTATATTTCTCTAATAATTTATCAATTGTATCAATATCATGTTGAAAATCTGCATCCATACTAATAACCAAATCTGCATATTGTTTTGCTATCATTAATCCAGCTAATAAAGCATTTTGATGTCCCATATTTCGTGACAAAGAAATTCCTGTAAATATCTTATCATTTTCATGAAGTTTTAGAATTAATTCCCATGTTTTATCTAAAGACCCATCATTAATAAATAATATTTTACTATTTTCATTTATTTTATAATTAGCTATTAATTTTTTAATTTTCAATTTTAATTTTTGTGCTATTTTCCAAATAACTTCTTCTTCATTATAACAAGGAATAATTATATACAAAGTTTCTTTTTCTCCCATACTCTCACCTTTTTTATTTCCTTATCATTCATAAATTTCAAGGTATTTATAGTAAACCTTATCAAAACTATTCCATATATTAAAGCCATAATAATATAAAGAAAATCAGGTACAAAAGAACCCAAATTACCTAAATATATAGTATAGGTAATTATAGCATTTAAATTAATAACTATGCAAAATAATAAATTCTTTTTATATAATATAAAATATATAATCGATAAAATTTCACCAACAAACACATATCTTTCATGCATACATGGTAAAAAATAAGTAACTAAAGCAATACTTAATAAAGCCATATTAATAATCTTTTCTTTAGTCCATTTTATATTAATTTTTAATAAATATAATAAAATTAATACTACAATTATATATGTAATTACTACTCCTACCTTACTTATAATAGTAAAACTAAAAATGTTAAATTTTAATATTTTACTATATAAATTAGGATTAATAATTTGATATATATTTGGATAATTAAAAACTAATATTTCAGTATATTGTATTATTTGATTAACATATATCATTATAACGTTCTCTAAAAACATTCCACAAATTATATTTGGAATACATAATATACACTCTACTAAAGGAATAATAAAAAAATGAAAAAAAGATATTTTTCTCTCAGTTACATATAAATAAATATATAAAGGAAGAATAAAAATAAATTGCAATTTAAATGAAAAAGAAATGCCCAAAAATATAAATGATTTAATATATTTTTCTTTTAATAAAAATATCAATGACATAACTGAAAAAAAACAATATATTGAATCACATTGTCCCCATAATGCACTATTTGCTACTACTTGGGGTAAAAATAATAAACTAGCATAAGTAACTAATCCTAATTTCTTATTATTTGATACATTATAACTTAGATATCCACCCGCTAAAGCTAATAAAAAATCAAAAATAATAGAAACAGCCTTAATTAAATATAAATTATTAATTGGAATATAAGACAATAAAGCTAAAATAAATACATACGGAGCATTATAATCACCATAATAATACTTAATACCTTTTAACCCGCCATTATTTTTAAAAAAATTAAGCCAATTATCTAAAAATATTAAAAAATCATTACTCTTAAAATTAAATAAAAATATTCGTAAACAAAAAGCTATAAGTGTCACTATTATAAAATATAATATAATTTTATTTTTTACCTTCACTATAAACACATCCTACAATCAGTATATCATATAATTAAAAATAAAAAATATTAAAAAAGTGATATTTAAATCTATCACTTTACAATAATAATATTAATTGACTTTTCCCATTCTTTTTAAAGGAAAAAGTATAAAATTCGTTTTCCCTTTAATATCTTTTTTATTAACAGCTCCTATTTTTCTACTATCAATTGATACTTTTCTATTATCTCCCATTACAAAATATTCATTTTTATCAACTTTTATTTTAAAGTCATTAGTTTCAGTATAAACATATTTTTCTTGAACCAATTTTCCATTTATATACAATTTATTTTCTTTACATTCTATTTCATCACCAGGTAAACCTATTACTCTTTTAATTATATATTCCTTACCATATTTTACAACTACTATATCCAATCGTTTAATATCTTTAAACCTATAACTAATTTTATTAAGTATCATAATATCTTTATCAATTAATGTCTTTTTCATAGAATCTCCATTAACTCTAATTAATGAAAAAACATACATCCTTAGTAAAATAACTACTAAAATAATTATAATATAAATTAGATATTCTTTATAAGTTGCTTTTTTAGTTAAATTATTATTATTTTTCTTATCCATATTATCCCCTTTTAAATAAAAAATAAGGCTCATGCCTTATTTTATTGTTTTCCTCTTTCTTTAATACGATATCCTCCAACCATACCTTTAAGGAATGTAAGTTTGGCACGTCTAACTTTTCCTTTACGTATTACTTTAATATCCGCAATCTTTGGTGAATTAATTGGGAAAGTTCTTTCAACACCAATTCCACTAGACATCTTACGTACAGTAAAAGTTTCTGATACAGAGCCACCTCTACGAGCAACTACCAATCCTTCATATGCTTGAATACGTTCTCTTTTTCCTTCAATTATTTTAACATCAACTCTAACAGTATCGCCAACACGGAATTCAGGAATATTAGGATTAATTTGTTTCTCATTAATTTTGTCTATAACATTCATACTAAGTCTCCTCTCTATAAAAATAACAGTTGATCATAACCAAAAGCGATAAGCGGATCAACCCACTAAACAAAACAAATTATATCATATACTTTTACTAAATGCAATAAAATAATAAAAAAGATATAGCCAAGCTATACCTAATTACTCAAAATCAGCTTCTTTCATTACATATTTAAAGACTCTATCACTATCTTCCACATAAAATGCACTTTTTGCCGAATTAACTTTAACATAAATAATAGGTTTTTCCAATGTATCTCTTGCATCAAGCAATTCAATAAAGCTAGCAACTTCTATCAATTTCTTATGTTCTCCAAATTCATATTTTCCCTTAGCTATAACAATTGCTCTATCATATTCTTTTAAAATTTTAGCTAAATTTCTTTGATATCTATCTTTTTTCAACGAAGACTTCAAAACGAGTTTTATTAATCTAGCAATTAAAATAAGTAAAATAATAATACAGCCAACAGTTGCAATAGCACAAATAGTATTTATTAATCCCCAAGATTCATCTTTAATTTCCACAGTTTTATTAACAACTGAAGTTAAATCTTTATTAATACCAAAAGTCTGAACATTTAATGGAATTGTTAAAGATGCTATTTTTCTTTCACCAGTATTTTCATCCAAATACAACACTACATCTAAAAATGCATCACTTGATAGTCCATATTTATTCATATAGCTTGCAACATACTTACTATATTCTCTAAAATTAATATTTAAATTAGTATCAATCAAAATAGAATTATTATTATCTTTCAAACTAGTCAATGGTACTAAAACATCATCAGATGAATATAATACATTTTCAGAATCTTTATTAGAAATTCGTAATTCACCTACAACTCTATATTTTAAATCATAATTTATCTCTTGAGATAACCCAACTTGATATTTAAAATTTACAGGAATAGTCTTAACTAATTGAGATATATATTGCATGTTTTCCTCTAAACATTCAGTATCATAAAATTCATTTTTATCTATACAAACACTATAATCAATAGAGCTTGATTCATTATAAGTAACTAATTTCTCTCTACCATAATTAATAGTTCTTAAAGAAAAACCAACAGTAAGTCCTATTAATGCTAAAATACAAAATATCAATACTACTACTCGAACGCCAAAACTATAATAAGGTTTATTACTAGTTTTAAATGTTTTTTTAATATTAACAGCTTTATTATCAGATTTATTAGTATTATTTATCGCGTCATTTACAAATAATTCTTCAGAAACATTATCTGTATTTATTGGTTCATTAAAAAATGGTTTTTCAAAAATACTATCTTCATTTGCTGATTCATCTAATGTTAATTCCTCAGTATTTAAATTATCAAAATCTTCAACTGTATTAGTAGTTTCATTATCCTCTGAATTATTATCATCTATAAAAAGAAATCTTTCATCATCATTTTCATTTTTTTCTAAAGCCTGTTCATCTAATTTCTTAGATAAAGAACTCTCATTATTTTCTTCAAGCACTTCTATATCTTCATCTAAATCATTAATTTTAGAAACACTATCCAAATCATCTTTAGCAACATCAGAATCTTCAAAACCATTATAATTCATGCTAGTCACCACCTATATTAAATTAATCCTAACCCCTATAGACACTTTTATATCATTCTATAAAAATTATAGCATACATTATTAAAAAAAAAAACTATTTTTTTAATTTTATTTTAATGAATAAGTAAATTACATTCAAAGATTTTGACATTTACTTATATATATAAAATATATTTCTAAAAATAGTTTACTTCCCTTTATTATTTTTCATACTTATTAAATAAGAATTTTCAATATCTATTAATCTTCGCTTGGCTTCCTTTTGTAAAGTTGATAATTGTTTAGACATTACTTCAAGTTCTTTTTGTTTTAAACGGGAATTTATCAGTTTTGAAATAAGAAATTTGTGGAAACCATTGAAAAATGGTTATTTTTTTGTCAAATTTTACT
>CANRGD010000045.1 GCA_947630105.1 uncultured Bacilli bacterium
TATTTAAAAATCTCTCAAATCCTTATAAACAAAGGGTTTGGGAGATTTTGACTTTATAAAACTGATAAATTCAGGATTATTAAAAAAAAAAACTATTTTTTTAATTTTATTTTAATGAATAAGTAAATTACATTCAAAGATTTTGACATTTACTTATATATATAAAATATATTTCTAAAAATAGTTTACTTCCCTTTATTATTTTTCATACTTATTAAATAAGAATTTTCAATATCTATTAATCTTCGCTTGGCTTCCTTTTGTAAAGTTGATAATTGTTTAGACATTACTTCAAGTTCTTTTTGTTTTAAATATTTCCTATATTTATTCTTTATTTCCATTCTAAATCTTTCAATTTGATTTAGTGCTTCTCTAAATGTTTCTCCACTATCATCATCACTTACTAACAACTCTGTTAATATAGAAATCAATTTATTATATATAGAATTAACTTTTTTTATTACAAAAGGATAAGCAAATTTTTTATTTACAATAATAATATTTTTTATTGATTGATTACACACATGAAACTTTTTACTTCTAGAGGGAACTGAAAATCCCGTTATTTCTCGTAATTCATCCTTATCTATCAACTTATTTTTATTTTTATATTTTAAGTTTCCAACAACATACATAAAACCCACCTACTTCTTTAATAAATCAGGTCTCAACTCTTTTGTTTTTCTTAAACTTTCCTTTTTTCTAAACTCGTCTATTTTCTTATGATCACCTGAAAGTAAAATTTCCGGTACTTCCATATTTCTAAACTTTCTAGGTTTGGTATATTTAGGATAATCAAGTAAATAATTATCATTAAATGAATCTTCTCTATGACTCCTCTCCTTTATAACTCCAGGGAGAAGTCTTACAATTGAATCCACCAATACCATAGCTGGTATTTCTCCACCAGTAAGTACATAATCACCAATGCTTATTTCCATATCTGCTAAACTTCTTATTCTTTCATCAAAACCTTCATAATGACCACAAATAATTATTAAATGTTTTTCTAAAGACAAATCATAAGCCATTTTTTGTTTATAAGGTTTCCCACTAGGTGTTAATAAAATTACTTTACTATCCTTTGTTCTTATACTTTCAACACAGTCAAATATTGGTTGAGGCATTAAAACCATTCCTACTCCTCCTCCATAAGGAGTATCATCAACTTTATTATGTAAATCATTAGTATAATCTCTAAAATTATAGTAATTAATTTCAACTTTTTTTAACTCAATTGCCCTTTTTAAAATAGATTCCTCAAAAACACCTGCAAACATATTAGGGAATAATGTAACAATATCAATTTTCATTTAATCACCCCTACTTAATTAATTCTATTTCAATAATTTTTTCTTTCTTATCAATCCTTTTTATCATTGGTGAATTAAATGGAATAAGACTTTCCTTTTTATCTACTACAATACGTAAAATTTTATTTAAGGGACTTGCAAAAAATATTTCTTTTATTATTCCCCTTTTTTTATCAGTTGTCAAGACAGAAAAATCCTTAAGCTCCTCATCAAGTATTTCATTATCCTTAAGAAATAATAATTCTTTAGGAAAATATACTTTTTTATTCATCAAAAACAATACCTCATTTATATTATCAAAATCATTTAAAGTTACCATATCAAAGCATTTATGAACCCGATAACTTTTTATTTCATAATAAGTATTATCAATTATTAATTTATTTCCTATTTTAAATACTCTATCTTTAAAAGGAAAATCACTAATTATTCTAATTTCTCCTTTAATCCCATGAGTATTAACAATTTTACCAACTTCTACCTTTTCCATACCTATTCTCCAAATTTATAATTTCCTATTTATTTAATTCATATAATAAAATACTAGTTGCTACTGCTACATTTAAACTTTCAACTTTCTTATTCATTTCAATATATAAATTCTTATCACATAAATGGGCAACTTCTTTTCTAACTCCCTTACCTTCATTACCAACAACTAAAGCACATTTTTCTTTTTCTTCTTTAGTTAAAGTATCTGCCTTAACTCCATTTTTAACATCAGTTCCATAAACTACTATTTTTTTCTCTTTTAATTCATTTATAGCTTCAAAAACTTCTCTTTTAATAATATTAATATGATAAATCATTCCTTGAGTAGCACGTAATACTTTATAATTATATAAATCAACAGTATTTTCAGATAAAATAATAGTATCAATATTAAATGCCGTTGCACTTCTAATAATTGTTCCTAAATTACCAGGATCTTGTATTTCATCTAATATAAGAATTTTATTTCCTACTATAAGATTATCTTTTTTCATATTACATACACCGAGTATAACACTAGGTGTATTCATCTGTGATATCTTACTCATAACTTCTTTACTAACATAAACTATTGGTACACTAATATCAAAATCTATACCCTCTACTAAAATAACTTCTTCCAGCACTCCACCAGCTAAAGCTTCTCTAACTAAATGCTCCCCTTCTACAATATATTGAGAATATATATCTCTATATTTCTTTTTTTGCAATTTAGTATATTTTTTTACCCTATCATTATCTAAACTTTTTATACTCATCAAAATTCCTTCATTTCTTCTCTATATTTTTTATATTCAGGCATATTTTCTTTAACCAATTGCCAAAAATTACTAGAATGATCTCCATATACTAAATGAGATAATTCATGAATAATAACGTAATCCAAATATTTTTCATCTCTTTTAATCAATTCTAAATTTAAAGTAATAACATGACTTTTTATATTACAAACACCCCATCTACTAGTCATTTTTCTAATTCTCAAACTAGGATGAGGAATTTTTCTGCTAAATTTTTTATAATTACTTTCTAAATGCTCTAAAAACAAATTTCTTGCTTGCTTTTTATACCAATTATCAACATTAAATTCCTTACTAAAAAAAACTTTATTTTCCCCAAACTCTATATCTTTATTTTTCATATACACAATATCATATTTTTTTCCTAAATATAAAAATCCATCATTATTTTTCTTCTTTTTTAATTGCATTTCTAACATATTAGCAATTTTTAAATAGTTATCATCAATTAAACTTTCAATAAATCTATTGGTAGTAAAATAATTAGTTGTAACTTTAACTTCTAAAGCCTTATTAACTCTTATATAAGTATTTTTATTACTTATCTTTTTATCTATTATTACATCGTAACTATTACCATTATATTTAAATTTCATTCCTACCACCACTATATTTATTTTACAATAATATAAAAAAAAAGAAAAGCACTTGCTTCCTTATAAAATTTTAATATTTATAATGTCTTTAATTAAAATAACATCATTATCAATTGTTACAATATTATTAGCTGTTCTAGATACTAAAGAAGTTTCATATTCTTTATCTTTAGTTATTATTTTAACTAAAATATTATATGAATTTCCTAATCCATTAAAAATTTCCTTTAATGTTTCCTTAACTTCTTTATTAGAATCAATTTTTTCTTCTATAAAGGACTCTTCATTTTTAAATCTATAAACACCTCTATTATTATTTATAGGAACTTTACTAATATTTTTATAAATTTCAGGCAATTTTTTCATAACCACTCTCCTTGTTACATTTTATGATTTATTGATATAAAATTTACTGCTTTTTGATATAATAATTAATGAAAGGAAAATTTTATGAAAAAATTTAAAATTAATTACCATGTTTTAATTCCTACAATTATTTTAGCCCTTATAAGTATAATTACTATTTTTTCAGCTTCAATTTATACATCTAAAGCTCTTGGAAATTTAGCAATTAAACAAATTATTTGGTATTTAATTGGAGGAGTTTTAGTTATTATATTAGTCCGTTTAAAAAATGAATATTTATATGATCATACTTGGTTTTTATATATTTTGGGAATTTTATCTTTAATAGGATTATTACTCTTTGCAACTCCTATAAATAATAGTAAATGTTGGTTCCAAATTCCAGGAATTGGTAGTATCCAGCCTAGTGAGTTTATGAAAATTTTTCTCATGCTAACTCTGGCTACTATGATTCATAATTTTAGAAGTGATTATCAAAATCCTAGCACTAAAGATGAATTTTTCTTTATATTAAAAACTTTTATTATCTTTTTATTACCTGCTATTCTTACTTTTTTACAACCTGATACTGGAGCAGTAATTATTTATCTAATTATCTATTTTTGTATGATGTTTGCCTCAGGCATAAGAATTAGATGGTTTATATCAGCATTTATAATTTTACTTATTATACTTGCCTCTATATTAGGAATTTATTTTTATAATGAATCTTTATTTATTAATATTTTTGGTAGTTCTTTATATTATCGATTAGATAGAATTTTTGCTTGGCAAAATGGTTCTGGGTTGCAACTAGAAAATGCTATGACAGCTATCGGTTCGGCTGGTCTTTTAGGACATGGTTTCAAAAATACTCCTCTTTATTTTCCTGAGGCATCTACTGATTTTATATTTGCCGTATACGCTTCTAATTTCGGTTTACTTGGCAGTATATTTTTACTTAGTGTAATTGTTTATTTAGATTTAACTATTATAAAACTAGCCCACAGAAAAATAATAGATACTGATAAATACATCTTAGCCGGTATTTTAGGAATGCTAATTTTCCAACAAATTCAAAATATTGGTATGACAATTGGTTTATTTCCCATAACTGGTATTACATTACCCTTTATATCCTATGGCGGTTCTAGTTTATTATCCTATATGTTATTAATTGGAATATTATTAAATATATCAGATAAAAAAATATCAACTTATAAATACAAATAATTAATCTATTCTTTTACCACATTTAGGGCAATAACTACCTTCAAAATAAATATGGCAATTATCACATTCTTTTTTAATATCTTTAACAGCTACATTATTCACAGAAAGTTCTTTTAATTTACTAAAAGAAACTTTATATAAACAAATTATAAAAATAAAAAATATAAAAATTAAAATTGAAAAATTTGCAAATAGACAAAAATCATAAAATCCATGTAAAATTGTTGGCATTAAAATACTTAAACATTGATATTTTAATTCCAATTTTTTTTGCCCTTTACTCCCTGCAATTTTTGCCAAACTAAGATAATACCCCATAAAAATTGCATCACATGCATGTCCTGGTATAGCTAATAATCCTCTAAAAAGCCCTATTTGAAAACTTCCTTTAGGAATTACATATAAAAGATTTTCAAAGAAAGCAAATCCTAATGAAACAAACACTGCATAAACAACACTATCATATACTTGATCAAAATACTTACTTTTATATCCTCCAAAATAAACCATTATCCATTTGCATATTTCTTCAATTAATGCAACTCCCACAAAAGAATATAAAAAGACTTCAAAAAAAGACATTTCGTCTACCTCTTTAGCAAATATAGGAAATACAGTTTGAATTTTCCAAGAAATTAACATAACTAAAAAACAAGATAATATACCTAATAAAAAAAGTTTTATTAAAAATTTAAGAGGTTCTTTTTCCTTATCTTTATTATAAATATATAAACAAATAAATATAATAGGTAAAACAGCAATTATTACAAGTAAACTTAAATTATTCATAACTAACTCCTAATTAAAATGGTATATCATTAAATAAAAATACGCAATTAATTTTAACAATTTCTCTAAAAATTTACATTTTTATTTACTACAAAAAAACCACTAATAATTAGTGGCTCATATTATTCTATGCTTGAGTAGAATAATTTAATTTTACATTACCAAATTTAACAGTAAATGGCCCATCAGCTATAGCAGATGATGTTAAATATTCAATATCAACTGTTATAGTATGACTATTTTCATCAGTAAGATTACCTTTTGTAATTACATGAGAACTTGGTGATGCAACTGGTGAAGTTGTTGCTGCTGTTGTAGAAGTTATTGCTGTAGCCTCTCCATCAACTGTAACTGTCATTTTAATTCCATTACATGCATTAGCTACCATAGTAGTATCAGTACCAGGATTAGCTGAACATACTACTGCCTTTTCTCCAGAATCTGCATTAGCAACTTCAATTGATTTCAAAAATGCATCAAATTCTCCGTCATTTACAGCATAGAAAGTGTATGTTACTTTTTCGCCTGGCTTTGTAAAGGTAGCACCTAATCCTGAAATAGTTGTATCATTTAAAGTTGGTTCTAATGCTGTAGGTCCAGATGATGGTGTAACAGCTGTTGCTACTGGCTCTGTAGTTGCAGCTGTAGCAGTAGCTGATAATTTAACACTAAAGTTTTTTTCATCACCTTGAACTGTAGTATCTCCAAATTGAATATTTAATGTTGCACTAAATACTGCAAAACCTAATGTTAATCCGGCAATAGCTAATACCATTGCAATTATTGATAGCACTCTTGTGCTTCTGTCTTTTTCCATTGTTCCTCCTAATTAATAATTATTGTTTTTAAATTATGATGCTTGAGTAGAATAATTTAATTTTACATTACCAAATTTTACTGTAAAGCTACCATCAGCTATAGCAGATGATGCTTGATACTCAATAGTAACTACTACTGTATGACTATTTAATGTCTCATCAGCAGTTTTTTCAATTTTATGATCACTTGGTGAATCAACTGTATGTGATGCTGTTGCTGATGTAGACTCTGAAGTTATTGTTGCTGCTTCAGAACTATCAACATTAACAGTCATTTTTATTCCCTTACATGCATTAGCAACCATTGTAGCATCAGTAGTTGCATCAGCTGTACAAGTCATAGCAGTTTTTGCTTCAGCTACATCTTCAACATTAATTGATTTCAAAAATGCATCAAATTGTCCATCATTTACAGCATAAAAAGTGTATGTTACTTTCTCGCCTGGTTTATTAAATGTAGCTCCTAAATTTGATATTGTTGTCTCATTTAATGTTGGTGTAAGTGCTGTTGGTCCACTAGGTGATGGTGATACAGTTCCTGTTACAGAATCAGTAGCAAATAAAGTTTCAGAACTTGATAATTTAACACTAAAGTTTTTTTCATCACCTTGAACTGTAGTGCTTCCAAATTGAATATTTAATGTTGCACTAAATACTGCAAAACCTACTGTTAATCCAACAACAGCCAATACCATTGCAATTATTGATAATACTCTTGTACTTCTATCTTTTTCCATTTTTTTCTTATCCTCCTACTTTAATATTTTTCATAATAATGTCCTATCACTACTATAACTATAATTATACTTTCCTACTTTTTTATTGTCAAATTATTTATAAAAATATTTTTTTTAATGCCAAATTAATGTAAAATATATTTTAATTTTTCTTAATATTAAACAAAAATAACCTAAAGAGATTTTTTTAAAATAGATAAACTATCAACTTCATATAAAGAAATAGTTGCAGTCTTTTTACTTTCTAAAATAAGATTAACTAATTTATCCACCTCTACCCCAAATGTCCATCTTGCAAATTTATTATACACGCATATTTCCCCACCAATAAGGAATTAATTCTCCTAGTTTTATTACTTCTTTAGAAAGAACATCTTTTAAAATTTCAATATCCTTACTATTTTTAGAAAGTTGCATCATATATTCTCTGCAAGCACCACATGGTAAAATTACATTACCTTTAGAATCAATGCAAACTAATTTCAAAATCTCATTTTCTCCATTTGTAATCATATTAGCAATAGCATTTCTTTCTCCACACATTCCAAGTGAAGAGTCAGTATCAATACAAACACCAGTATAAATACTATGATTTTTAGTTAATATTGCTGCTCCTACTCCTCCAGCACTAATCATACCTGATATATTTCTTGGCTTTCTTATATTTTTAGCCTTTTCATACAATTCTTCCCAAACACTATTTTCACTATATAAATATTCTATATGAATAGCATACACTCCATTTTTTTTAATAGCTTCCTCATATCCATCCAATTTATTTATATTGTTTATTGCTTCTTCTTTGTCATTAGTAGAAGAAGTTGTATATTTAGTTCCTTCTAAAGTAAATAATTCCTCTAATGAAGTATAATAATTTACATCTTTTACCTTAACATAAAATATACCTTCATTACTACTAGTAAATTTTATAACATCTCCATATTTTAATTTACTATAATCATGTTCACTATTTTCTTTATTTGCCCTTATTTCTACTCTTTTTGTATTATTTTTAATAGCTAAAGCAGCTCTATCATTAATATTTAATTCCATTATCATTTATAATCCTCCTAGATATCTCTTAACTTTGATTTATCTTCTATTTTATTTATTTTCATAAATTTTTCTTCATATTAGTTTTGCAATATGCAAGTGTGTTTTCAAAATTGTCATAAATTTAGTGCAAATATGTTGAATAAAGAACAATTGTTTGATATAGTTTATTAGGAACATTTAATAGTTAGGTGCTGCCTCTATCTTTATAGACTGGAGGTGATGCTTGATGAATAAGAAAGATTTTTTGCTCTCTTTTATCCAATGACACAGATTTGTTTCCGTTACTTTTTATGTTAGGGGATTGAATTTCGCCTTTAAATT
>CANRGD010000046.1 GCA_947630105.1 uncultured Bacilli bacterium
CTATTATTCTTCCTTTTCTGTCTCTTTCCATTATAGTACCTCCATAAAAAAATACACAAAACTTTTATTTTCTTATGGAATTATTATACTATAACTACCCCCCCCCAGTGTCAATATTAACCTTCATTATTTTCCACGGATTAACTTTCGAATTTAGTTTTAAAATAATTTATTTGCTTATTTTTGTGTTTATTGATATAATATAGCAGAACTTGGGGTGATAAAAGATGTTAAAAACTAAAGATATATTAGATGAAAAGGATAAAAGATTGCGTTTAATTAGTAAAGAAGTGGAATTTCCATTAACAAAGAAAGATAAAGACCTTATTAATAAAATGCTTGAATATTTACAAAATTCGCAAATTGAAGAATTGGCTGAAAAATATAACTTAAGACCAGGCATGGGAATGTCAGCAATTCAATTAGGTGTTAATAAAAGGTATTTTGTAGTTGTTAATGAATATGATGAGGGAAAATTTGAAAAATATATATTAATAAATCCGAAAATAATTAGTAATTCACTAGAGCAAATATACGTGGAAGCAGGCGAAGGTTGTTTAAGTGTAAATCGTGAGGTAGAAGGAATTGTTCCACGATATGCTAGAGTAACGGTCGAAGCATATGATATGGATGGTAGAAAAATAAATGTTAGAGCTAGAGAAGAATTAGCTATATGTTTTCAACATGAAATTGATCATTTAAATGGGATATTATTTACTGATAAAATTGATAAAAAAAATCCCTATAAAGGAAAAGATCAGATGCGTGCCATCTAATCTTTTTTTATATTATTATTCATCTTTTCCATACATTGTAACAATACTATAATTTTCAAAGTCAATTTTTTTAATTAGTTCATTTAGTTTTTCAATATTCATTTTCTTAATAAGTTCTATTTTATTTGGGATAACTTTTTTGTACTTAATTAAATCATCAAATATATTATTAACTGTTGCATCAATATCATCTATCATTTTTACTTCGTTCGCAATCCAAACTTTTTTCATTCTAGTAAAGGCTTCTTCAGAAATAACTAAATCTTTTAATTCATTTTTAATTTCTTCTAATAATTTTTCTGGATAATTGGTTGATGCCATAATATAAAATACTCTAAAATCATCAAGCATTTCCCATTCGGTATATAAACTATTTAACAATTTATTATTTCTAGTTCTTTCTCTAAATTCTGATGAGGATCCATAACAAAGAGTTGTAATCATTGTTAGATACATATCTAACATTACTAAATCATAATCTAGATTTTGAAGAGGTATTTTTAAACCAAAGCCAATTTTAGGGACTTTAACAGTTGATTTGATAGTTTCACTTTTTTTTCTAATTTTTATATTTTCTTTTTTAGTTTTTATTATAGGTTGACCTTTATTTTTTTCATTTTCTAATTCATCTTTAATAATTTCTAAAGCGCTTTCTTTAGGAAAATTACCTACTACTAAAACAAACATATTATTAGGACTATAAAAATTTTCATAACAAAGATATAAATCTTCTTTTGTTATTTTATTAATTTCTTTAATACTACCTCCAATATCAATTCTTCTAGGACTTACATGAAAGATATTTTCACGTAATTTCATTTCTAATTGAAATTCAGGTATATCATCATACATTTTTAGTTCTTCAGCTATTATTCCTTTTTCTTTTTCTACATTTTTATCAGTATAGTAAGGTTTTTTTACAAAATTTAGTAAATATCTTAAATTTTCTTCAAAGTTTTTTGTACCATAACAAATATATTGGGTATAATCAAAACTAGTTGAAGCATTGGAACCAGTTCCTGTTTTGGAAAAAAAGGTAAAAGGATCTTCACCATTTTCTTGTTCAAACATTTTATGTTCTAGAAAATGTGCAATTCCATCAGGTACTTTTATTTCTTTTTGTTTATTACTAGGAATAAAGGATGTAGTTTCTGAACCAAATCTAGTAGCAAAACTAATAAAATAATTCTTTTTATTTTCATAGGGAACAAAAATTATTTCTAAGCCGTTTTCAAGTGTTTCTGTAAAACAACTCATATCTAAACCTTTTAATTTAAGCGTTTTCATCTTTTACCCCCTCTAAACAAAATACCGTGTCCATTTTAATTTTTTTAGCTACTTTTACTATATCTTTTTTTGTAACTTCTGTAATTTTTGTTCTTTTTTCTTCTATAGTATCAGTACCTAAAAGTTCCATCATTAAATAATTATCAATAATAGCACTAGGACTTTCTAAGATATCATCTAAAGCTGTTAAATAATATTCTCTAGCTATAATTAAATCATTATCACTAAATTTGCCTTTTTTCATTAATTGCATATTGGTTTCAATCAAATCAACAGTCTTTTTAAAATTATTTTTGTCTATTCCTGCCGATATTATTAAGATATTATCTAATTTATTAGGAACAGATTTAATTGTATAGCATAAAGAATTTTCTTCCCGGACATTTTTAAATAATTTGGAATCACTACTTCCACCAAGAATAATATTATATAAAGTTAAAGCATAATTTCTTTCAAA
This sequence comes from uncultured Bacilli bacterium, assembly GCA_947630105.1. Taxonomy (GTDB): domain Bacteria; phylum Bacillota_I; class Bacilli_A; order RF39; family UBA660; genus CANRGD01. The sequence goes on from CANRGD010000046.1 coordinate 2,521, forward strand.
AGTACTAAGTTCACTTATAGTATTGCAAATTGCTAATTTAGATTGACTGTAGTCAATAGTTTCTTTGGCGAAGAGTCTTCTACTTCTTGGTTTCTTATTTTCAAGCATATAAGGAACTTTTTTCTTTTTCATAGTTCTTAACTTAAAATATTTTTTTATAGTTGAGACTATAGTAGGTGTATCTACATCACCAATAACAAAAATATCAACTAAATCATTGTTTATCATTTTTAAATAATAATCATATAAATTTTTAGAATCTATTTTGTCTAAATCTTCTTTATAGCCTAGCATTCTATAAGATAAAGGGCTATCTTTATCAAAGGCTTCAGCCATTCTAATTAAACTATAACTGCTACTATCTTCTTTTAAAGAGTTAATACTATTAATACAATTATCTTTTACTATATCAAGCTTATCTTCATTAAATTTATTTTCTTTAACGTCAGGATTAAAAATAACATCACTTATAAATTCTACTACGTTAGTAAAATTACCTTTTTCGGTATATTTATCATTTAAGGAAGTAGCATAAAAACTTGTAACTATATAGTTGCCAAGTCTGGAATTTGTTGCGCCTATATCAGCAGCATATAAATCTTGAGCTTTAATAGTTAAGGCTCTTTTACTTTCATAATTTTTTGAAGATTGTAAAAGAATATTACATAAAATATTTCTTAAAGTAATTTCTTCTTTTACTATGGGACTTCTAAAATAGGCCTTAAGAGTTATAGTTTTAAATTTATCAGTTTTAATTATATGTAAATTATAAGCTCCTAAATCTTTTTTTATATATTCCATTAAAATCACCATCTCTTTTAATATATGTATTTAAACTAGTATTGCTTCTAAAGCTAAAAGTATCATTTCATCTAAAGCTTTTTCTCTTTCTTCACTGGTTAAGCTTCCACTTTTATCATATTTGGAATCAACAATTGTTAATAAGCAAGCAGCTTCTTTTTTGAATTTATGAGCCATATAAAATAAACCAAAAGCTTCCATCTCTGCTGCTAAATATTTTCCATGAGAAAAATTTTGAGCAAATTTGTCTGGATCTTCACAATATGGATCAAAAACATCGCTAGTTATAGTTTTACCAATATTTAGAGAAATATGCTTATTTTGGGCAACTTTTTTTATATCTTCATTTAGGTTAGAACTCGCTTTAATATAATCTATATCAATTCCATCATATAAGTAGTCAAAATAACTTTTACAGTAGGCACCATTTGATAAAACAATATCTTTAACTTTTATATCAGGTTGAAAAGTTCCAGCGGTACCTATTCTGATAACTTTTTCTACATTATAAAATTTAAATAATTCATAAGAATATATTCCAATACTTGGAACTCCCATGCCCGAAGGAAAAATGGTAACTTTTTTTCCTTTATAATATCCTGTATAAGCTAACATATTTCTAACTTCATTTACTAGCTTATAATCTGTTAAAAATTTTTCAGCAATATACTTTGCCCGTAGAGGATCTCCTGGCATAAGTACTACATCGGCAATATCATTAATATCACTATTTATATGAGCTGTTGACATCTAATTTCCTCCTTTTATTTTAATTATCTTCAGTAGATGGTTCTTCTTGTTTATCAAATTGAACTAAAACTTCTCGTGGCTTTGAGCCATTTGTTGGGCCTATAATTCCTCTTTCTTCTAGTAAATCTATTATTCTAGCAGCGCGATTATAACCTAGTTTAAATTTTCTTTGAATTAAAGAGGCACTGGCTTTTTGGGTAGTTATGACAAATTCTACAATTTCGTTATAAAGAGGATCATCTTCATCATTACTTTCAATATTACCTCCACTAGAATTAGTTTCTGTACTTTCTAAATTCATTAATTCTGAATCATATTGAGCTTTTTGTTGTTCTACTGTAAAATCAATTATTTTTTTAATCTCATCATCAGTTATAAATGAGCCTTGAATTCTAATAGGAGAATTCATTCCAATAGGTAAGAAAAGCATGTCTCCTTTTCCTAATAATTTTTCAGCTCCAATTTGATCAAGAATTGTTCTAGAATCTATTCCACTACCTACAGCAAAAGAAATACGAGATGGAATATTAGCTTTTATTAAACCAGTAATAACTTCTGTTGATGGTCTTTGTGTAGCTACTATTAAATGAATACCAGCGGCACGAGCTTTTTGTGTAATACGTAAAATTGAATCTTCAACTTCTTTAGCGGCTACCATCATCAAGTCAGCAAGTTCATCAATAATTACTACAATATATGGCATTTTTGTTTTTTCTTCGGATTCATTAGTAGCATGAGCTTTATTCCATTTATCAATATAATTATTATAAGATTCAATATTTTTAGTTCCTGTATCACTAAAGGTTTGATATCTTCTTTCCATTTCAGCAACCATTTTTCCTAAGGCAATGGCAGCTTTTTTAGGATCTGTTACAACAGGACATAGTAAATGAGGTATTCCATTATAAACAGATAATTCTACTACTTTAGGATCTACCATTACAAGTTTTACTTCATCTGGTTTAGCACGCATCAAAATAGAACATATTATTCCATTTACACAAACAGATTTTCCAGAACCAGTAGTACCTGCTATTAACATATGAGGCATTTTATTAATCTCGCATACACCAATATCTCCCATGATACTTTTACCTAAAGGTATCATTAATTTTTTCTCAGGAGCATTCATCATCAATTTACTACTAATAATTTCATAAAAGCTAACAGGTGTTGCGACGTCATTAGCAAACTCAATTCCTACTGTGTTCTTACCTGGAATCGGAGCTTCAATTCTTACATCTTTTTTGGATAGGGCTAAGGCTATTTCTCTACTTAAAGATGTAATTTTGTTAACTCTTGTTCCGGAAGCAATTTCTAGTTCATATTGAGCAACAGTTGGGCCTATATGAACTTCTACTACCCGACCATTTATTTTAAAATCTCTTAATACTTTTTCTAAGTTTTCAATATTTTTTTCAACCATAGAATTATCAATAGCTTTAGATTTATTCTTAGGTTGATTTAATAATTTTAATGGAGGTAGTTGATAACTTTTATTACTTCCACTAGTTACACTTGATTTTTCTTCTTTTTCATCTTTTTGTTCTTCTATTTTATCGGTTTCTTTAACAGGTACTTTAGTTAATTCATTAATATTACTAATTTTAACAGCTTTAGAAGGTTCTTCTTCATTTCCATTATTAATTATTACTGATTTATCATGAGATAGTGCTTTATCAGTACTTTTTTCTTTAACTTCTTTTTTATTTGTAACTTTTTCTTTGATAAAATCAACAAGGGAGAAGCCTGTTATTATGCAAATACCTACTCCCATTAAAATCCAAGATACAATTTCCATTCCTGCAAATGAAAATAATTTTACAAAAAGCATAGCAAATAAGCCACCAATTAATCCTCCTCCTACAGCGAACCAATCTTCAAGAGTTCCAGTATTCATAATACTATTAAACCCTGCTACTAATTGATTAATAGTTTCTCTAAAAATAAGAGCTACATTACTATTATTTTGATAGACAAATTCTCTATGCATAATAATTAAAAGACCTATTGTAAAAACATATAAACCTAATAGTTTAGTAGAAAAAAAGTCAGGCCATTCTCTTTTTATTAATAAGTAACCACCTACAACAAATAAGGCTAATAAGAAAACCATATATATTGATCCTGTTAAAAATAAACCAAAAGAGGTAATTAATCTCCCAACAGGTCCATATTTTCCAATTCCTAAAATACTTACTATTACTAAGGCAACTCCATATAATTGTAATGTAAATTCTGAATCTGTTTTTTTGGTTGTTCTTTTTCTTTTATTTTTAGCCATAATTTATCTCCCATCTTGATCATTATTCACTTTAATTATACTACAATTATTATTTAATTTAAAATACTAAAACAAAAAATTTACAAAAACCCTACTAAAAAAGACAATAAAAAAAAGCATATTATTATGCTCTTGATACATATTTGCCATCACTTGTAGAAATAATAATAGTTTCTCCTTGTTCAATAAATAATGGTACTCTAACTGTTAAGCCTGTTTCTACTGTAGCATCTTTCATTGCATTAGTTGAAGTATTACCTTTAACAGCAGGTTCGGTATGAGTAACAACTAATTGAACTTTATCTGGTAAATCTATTCCTAGAATTTCTCCTTCATAACTAGTAATATATACTTCTAAGTTTTCTTTTAAAAATTTAGCATTATCACCAACAGAAGCAGCATTTAATTCTAATTGCTCATAACTATCCATATTCATAAAATAATATACATCATTCATAGTATATAAATACTGCATTAATTGTTTTTCAATGCGAGCTGTTGCAACTTTAACACCAGCGTTAAAAGTTTGTTCAAAAATTGCTCCAGTTCTTAGATTTTTAAGCTTAGCTTTAACAATAGCTGCACCTTTGCCTGGTTTAACATGTTGAGTATCCATAACTACATAGATATTATCTTCATATAAAATAGTAATTCCGTTTTTTAAATCATTTGTACTAATCATTTAATCTCCTCCATAAACAAAAAATAAGTATTAGCTTATTTCTTTTCCTTATGTATTGTATGTTTTCTACATCTAGGACAGTATCTATTTAATTCAAGACGTTCTGTTGTATTTTTAACATTTCTTTCTTCTCTGTAGTTTTCTTCTTTACATTCACTACATACTAAGGTTTTTAATTGTCTATTTCCAACTTTAGCCATAATATCCCTCCTTACACGTCTATAGGTATTATATCAAATATTTTATAAATTGCAAAAAAAATTGTTAATATTTAATAAAAACTTTATTTTTTTCTTCTTCTTCCTTATTTTCATCTAATTGATGTAGATATATTGGTTGTCCAATTTTTTCATTATAATTTTGTGATAAATTAGTATAGTCATCAAAAATATCAAAAAATAAATCAAGTGAAGGATCTAAATCAATTAGTACTTCTATATTTTGTTCTTCCTTTATATCATAATATAACTTATTAAAATATTGATTATATAATTTAAAACATTCCAAGTCATTAGCAGTTAATTTTTTTGTTGCTTTTTCATCCAAATATGATTTAGCTATATCAAAAGAAGTATCATCAATGCTTGATTGGAGTTGCATTCCTTTTTCTACACCATCAGAATAACTGTCTTTTTCTCCATTTAATTTTCCTAAATTATAAGATGTTAATATTAAAGCAATAATAAAAAATATTCTTTTTAAAAGTCCTTTATTATAATTTGTTTTTTCATCATATTCATCATCATCTAAATCATCTTCTAGTTCATCATTTAAATCATCTTCTAGTTCATCATCATCTAAATCATCTTCTAGTTCATCATCATCTAAATCATCTTCAAATTCATCATCTAAATCATCTTCAAGAATTTTATTTTCTTTTTTTAAAATAATACTCATTAAACTTCGGCTCCTTTTTACTAGTTGCATATTATAACATAAAACATTTAAAAAAGCAATAAATATTCTAAATATAAATTTTACTATGTTAATTTTAATTTGGAAGTCCACTTTTAACAAAATAATGGCATTAAGTCTGATTATAGTATAATATGTTATGTTTCTATGCAGAGATAGGAGGAATTTTAAATGAAAACGTGGAA
>CANRGD010000047.1 GCA_947630105.1 uncultured Bacilli bacterium
AGCGCAAAATATATTAGCAAATAATAAAATAAGTGTAGAAGAAATGAATCAACAAATTGGAAATATTACTTCTCAAACTGCTAGTGATGAACATATAACTGAATTACAAAATGGATTAGAAGAAAGTAATTTATCAACGGCCTTTGAAACTGATGTAGAAGTTAAACCACAGCAAAATACAGGTAGTAATTTAGATATTGAAAGTAGTAATGCTCAATTTATTTTTGATTATATCAATAATAATAGTAATATTAGTTTTGAAGATGTATTAGAAGCTGCTAAAGAGCATGCTCATTCATTATCAAAAGAAACAGATTATACAGTCCTAGATAAAAGTATGGATTTATATTTTGCTAATAATCTTAGAGCGACGATAGAAGCGTTAATCTGGAAAGAGGCTAAATTTAGAGCATCTCTAGCTAATCCTGATTTTTATGCTATATCTTATAATGAACAAACTGCTTTAATTCGAGCTGAAGCTTCCAAAATGGCTAGTATTGTTGTAAACACTCCGGGGGGGGGTACGTTAAGACAAAGATTAGTAGCTTCTGGATTTTATAGTGATGAACAAATTGAAGTTATTGTTCAAGAAGCAACAGCAAATATTCAAAGGGCAGCTGTTAATGGTAGGTATTCTTTAACTGGAGTAAATGGAGTTCCTAACTCGCATGTTTCTATAGAAGATTACTATGATGATATGTCACAAAAAGAAAATGGTGAATTGAATGCTCACCTTACACCAGAATATATAGCTTATGTGCTGGAAGGATTTAGAAATGCAAATAATACCAATACAGTATCAGCAATTTATTCAAATGATAATTTAAAATATGCAATTAATATTCCAGGAGAAAGTGATGCGGATGTTTTACAACTGGCTATGTGGGAGCGACAGGCTAAAATAGAAGTGGATATGCATTCTAAATCATTTGGTAGAGTGGGTGATAGACAATTTGTATCACCAGTTGAAGATAGTAATCAGCTATTTGAGAATATAGCGAATGCAGATAATGTTGATACGCAAGCTACTGTTGGGCAAGCAACGGGACTACCAACAAGTGGTAATGATAGATTAACTAGAATTTCACTTGATACTTCTCAAGATGTTAGGATACATAATGGTACGGAAGCTGGTTCTTGTAAAGAGGCTTTAAGTGGAGGCTTACCAGTATATGAAATAGAGGGAAAATTATTTAAAATGCGGGAAGCAACTATAGAATCTATTAAATTTGAAAATGAAGATTTGAGTAGTTTGAATTTAACTGTAGATAATTTTGATCCTGATACGGGGGAATTAATTTCTACATATAAATTAGTAGTAGAAAGTGATGGTAAAACTTATTTAGTTTTACAATGATAGGAGGAAAATTTATGTCAAATATATATGATTTAACAATTAGTAAATTAGAAACGGCAATAAAATATAAAAATGTTATTAGTTATTTAGAGGGAGTAGGTATGTATCAAATAAATACTGATCCTAGAAATATAGATTCACCCCATGCTTATAATTTTAGTTTAGAAGCTTATAATAAATATGCAAAAGAACATCCGGAATTAAAGTTGAAAGAGTTATTTGAAGAAGCAATTTTAGAAAGATTAAATAGTGAGCAGTGTCATTTTATAGATGTTTATAGTATTTATTGTTGTTTAATAGCCCAAATAAAATTAGAAAAAAATAAGCGAGCTTCCTTTGAAGTTGATAAGGCTAAGCTTAATGAAATTTTTAAGTTGTTGAAGGAAAAAACACTTTTGAATAAAGATAGATTAAAACGTAGTAAGTGGGATAGAGGAATTGATTTTAATGAAGGAATGTATGAATACATGCAGGTAGAAGATGATAGAATTTCTCAGGTAATTGGAAGAAAAATATTATGAAGAGATGATGAATTAAAAGATATTAATTCAGCTAAAAAAAGTAAAGAAGATAGTGATAAAAATGACATATAAACAAGAAGAAATGATAAATAAGGGGTATGATAAAGAAGCTATTTTAAAGTTAACTAGTTATACGCAAGAAGAAATGGAATATGCGGTTGCTTGCGCTATAAAATATTTAGTTAGAAATGTAAGTCCAGTAGATAAGCCAAAATGTATTTTTATTGGTGGACAACCAGGTGCAGGCAAGAGTGTAATGAGTCAAAAAATAAAAAATGTATCTAATGCTGTAGAAATTAGTATGGATGCATGTCGAATGTATCATCCTAGATATCAAGAATTAGAAGCTTTAGCTAAAGATTTTTATAAAGGTAAAGAATTAACAAATGAGTATAATCCTAGTAATGATATAGCAAGTTTAACCCAAGATTTTTCAGGTAATATGGCAAATATTTTAATAGATAGATTATCTAGTATGAATTATAATATATTACTGGAATGGAATATGAGAAATGCCCAAGATGTTCTAAATTGTATGAGTTTGTTAGATAAAAAAGGATATATAAATGAAGCTATGGTAGTAGCAGTAAGCAAGTATCTTTCTTTTGATGCCTGCAATTTAAGAGGTGACATTATGAATAGTTATGGGCATGTAGTAAGAAAGGTATCTAATAAATTTCATAAACTATGTTTAGATACTATACCTAAAAATGTAGATATAATTTATGAAGAAGGAAAAACACAAAATATTCTAGATTCTATGCAAATATTACTGAGAAATGGAAATAAAGTTTGGGATAGTGAAACTAAAGAGTGTTTGCCAAGTGAAGTGTTATATAAATATTATAATGAAAAAGATTTAACTCAAAGCTTTACTAATGATAAAAGGTGGGCTGAGTTATCTTATATTAAAGAATCTATTGGCTTAAAAAGTAAAGAAAAAACAATGGCTGAAGATAATAAAGTGCCTAAAGTATATTAATAAAAGTCTGAAAAATTTATTATTTAGTTCAGTCTTTTTTTATTTATTAAACTGTTAATTTATGTAAACATGATTGACATAAAAAGTAAAACATGTGATAATTTAATTAATAAAGATAGAGTTGACAGGCTATTTTTATGTATTAATTTTTTTAAGGAGGGATAAAAAAATGTCGCAAGATGGAGGAAAAGGATATAACCAAGGTAAATTAAATGCTTTAAGTTCATCAATTTCACAACGTTTGGCTGAAACTGCTAGATGTATAGAAAATTATTCAGCTAGATTTATAAATTATTTAGCTGCAAACTGGGAGTGTAATCAAGCTGTTGATTTTGCTGCTGCATATAAAACAAGCATGGAGGATGTAATTAAGCAATTTAATAAAAATATTGCTGCTTCAAGTGGTGTACTTGCTGCTAATGTTAAAAATTATGCAATTGTAGTTGGAAATACTGTTACATGGACAGAACTTGTTGGGGTTACAGTAACTTTTAATACCGAAAATATTAAAAATCAATTTTCAAATGGAGATGTTGGTATTAAGGATGCACTTGATGCTTCAACTGCTACAGATGAATTAAATACTATGTGTAGTAAAATTGAAGATTTTATGCAAACAACAAGAACTTCAATTACTTCTTCTGCTGCTTTTATGGATTCAGAAGAACTTAGTGAAATAAGTAGTTTATTTGGACGTTTACTAACAATTTTAAAAACAGCTATTAATACGTTAAAGGCTCAATTAAATACTGCTATTGATTCAACTATATCAGCATATGGTACAGTTAAAAGTACAAATGTTTCTAATAGTTCTTCAGCACAAGGAAATTAAAAAAATTAAAAGACGTAGAGAAAACAAAAATTTTTCTACGTCTCTTAATATATTTGTTTAAAGAAGATTAATAATTTTTTTTGAGTATATAAATTTTTATATATTCAAAAAAGAAAATTAGGTGAAAAGATGATAAAGGTTAAAGTAGTAGAATTAGAAGAATATATTAAAGCAATAGAAAAACAGTTAGATAATTATACTGAAAGTAAGCAAGCTTTATTTTATGAATATCAAAATGCTTCTAGTTATTGGAATGATACCAAAAAAAATCAACTATATGAAAAAATAGATGAAGATAAAGTTAATTTTCAAAAATGGCAACAAATGTTACAATTTCAACTTAATATATATAAAACTATGGTTAATGATTATAAAGTAATGGGAAAAACTATTTTATGTAATTTAGATGCAAAAGACAGTATAATGATAAAATTAAATAATTGTATTAATGAATTAAATAAAATAATTTCAAGTTATGAACAATTAAATGTATCTTTTTATCCAAGAAAAGGTAAATTATATATGGAAAAACAGAAATTACAGAATAATGTTTTAAAAATGAAAAAAGTAAATACTGATATAAAAAATAAATTTGATAAAGTAGCGAAAATTGAAAATAAAGTTACAACTACTAGGGGAAAGTTTCCATTACTTAAAGTAGAATAAATTATGGAGAAGAATAATGGATAATGTATTTATAAATGGAAAACAAATTTTATTGTCTTGTCAAAAAATGCAAGTATTTTTAAATGAGCAAGAAATAATTGCAAATAGAATGGAACAATTATTTACGCAAATTAATTTATATTATCAATCAACAAATTCAAATGGATTACAACAAAATTGGAATAGATTAGTTCCTTTCTTTAAAAATGATAAAAATAAAAATGATTATTATTTAAAATATATGAAAGATATGGTAGATAAGTATAATATGGTTTCAATAAAAAATAAAAATAATTTAGAGAAACTTTTTTAGGAGAAGAATATGAATAATGAACAACAATATAAGATATTATATGAGCAATTATTAAAGATATCAAATAATATTGAAAATGTGATTAGCTCAATTAATTATCTTGAAGATGATTTAAAACAGAATTTTCAAATTGATGGAATAGGTGTTGAAAAAAAAACATTGGAAAGTATAAAAAACGAAATAAGAGATGTTTCTTTAGAATTAAAAAAAGATATCATTCCAGATATCTCTACTAGAAGGTAAAATTTATAAATAATGTTTATGAAACTAGTATGATAAAAAATTAAATTTAGTTTCTTTTTTTATTTATGTTATTAATATTTTTTGTTTTATAAATTATTTTAATGAATGAGAGGGTTAAATGTGATCCTTATATATTTAAGGTAAATGGCAAATTAGTAATTGTGATACATATAAAACAGCAGAGATTGTTTAACTAGAGTTTTAATGAATTTATATAAATAATTAAAAAGGAATGATTAGAAATATGAAAGTAATAACAATTAAACAGCCATGGGCAACATTGATAGCAAAAGGTTATAAAGAATATGAATTTAGAACTTGGAAAACCAAATATCGAGGAGATATATTAATACATGCAGGTAAGAAAATTGATAAGAAGGCAATGGAGCGATTCAAACATTTAAATTTAGAATATCCGATTGGTAAAATAATTGCTCAAGTAACAATTACAGATTGTGTATATGTTGATGAAGAATTTGCACAAAAAATGTATAAAAAAGATCCAATTGTATATAAAGGATTAATAAGTAAAGATGATTGGGATGGTTATGGGTTTAAATTGGAGAATGTTAAAGAAGTAAGCCCTATCGAAGTAAATGGAAAATTAAGCCTATGGGATTATAATTAAGAAAAATATAAAGAATTAAGGAGATAAAAGATGAAATATACTATGAATTTAAATAATGGACCATTTAATCATATAAAGGCTGGAACTAAGACGATAGAAATGAGATTAAATGATGAAAAAAGACAATTATTGAAAGAAAAAGATTTGATTGAATTTACTAATAGAACAACATTAGAAACTATATTGGTTGAAATAGTAAAATTATATAAATATGCAAGTTTTGAGGAATTATATAAACATTTTGATAAAGTGGCATTAGGATATGATAAAGATGAGATAGCTAATCCTAAAGATATGGAAAAGTATTATTCTAAAGAAGAACAAGAAAAATATGGGGTTCTTGGAATAGAAATAAAAAACAAAGTCAATTGATTGATTATGATTTATTTAATCCATTATATGAATAAAAAATGTACTTTAAAAGTATTTACAGAAAAATAAAATTGAAATAAAATGGAGTACTTTATGAATTTGAAATATATAAATTTTTATGATAGTAAACAAAGAAATAAAATAAAAAAAACGTATTTAAATTCCTTTCCTAGAAATGAAAGATTTCCTTTTTGGATTTTAAAATATTCTATAAAAAATAAAAGAAATTTTTTATATGAAGTATTGGACTATAATAATAAATTTGTGGGTATTTGTTATATTGTTGACTGTCAAGATTCTTTTTATTTAATGTATTTGGCAGTAGATAAAATAATGAGAAATAAACGATATGGTTCTAAAATATTAGAGGATTTAAAATCAAAATATGGAATAATAGTTTTAAGTATAGAAAAACCAAATGATGAAGTAAGTTTAAAGAGAAAAAAATTTTATTTGGCGAATGGTTTTTATGAGAAAAATAAATATTATGAAGATAATGGTGTTAAATATGAATTGCTATGTACAAGTAAGGATTATGTAATAACAAGAGAAAATTTAAAGAGAAGATATAGTAACATGACAAATTCAAAAATTATTAGATACATAATTGGAAAAACATTTAATATGGATAATATAAAAATAGAAGAGTAATATGAAAAAATTACTTTTTTGATGGTAAAGAAATAATTATAAATGTTGGAAAGAAGTTTATTATCATGGAAATATAAATACAGAATATTCATCATTATATTTAAAAATATTAAATAAGGAAGATATGCAAATTGATAGATATGGTAATGAAGTTGGTTATATTAAAAGATTAGAAGATATTAAAAATAGATATGGAGAAAATTCAATAACTTATAAAAAGGAGTGAAGATTAGTGATGGAAGAATATTTAGAATTTGCAAAAGATATTGCTTATCAAGCTGGTAAAATAATGATTAAATACTTTAATCAAAATAATGGTTCTAGTTATAAAGGGGATAAAACAATTGTGACTCTTGCTGATAAGGAAATTAATTCATATTTAATTAAAAAAGTAAAAGAAAAATATCCTGGGCATAGTGTAGATGGCGAAGAAGAACAATTTGGTAAAAGTAATTTTGTATGGGTATGTGATCCAGTTGATGGAACTGCTATGTATGCTAGGCATATACCCGTAGCAGTATTTTCTTTGGCATTAGTAATTGATGGGGTTGCTAATGTTGGAGTAGTTTATGATCCGTTTACAGATAGTTTATATACAGCAATTAAAGGAAAAGGTGCTTATAAAAATAATGAAAAAATATCAGTAAATGATTATACTTTAGATGATATTAGAACAGTATGTCATTGTGATATGTGGTCTAAGGCAAAATATAATATTTGCAAAGTATATGAAGAATTAAGAAAAATAACAAGATTAAATGATATTGGAAGTATTACAAAAGCAAGTTGCTTAGTTGCTACTGGTGATTATAGTTTAACAATTTTTACGGGAACAGAACATAAACATTGTGATATTGCTGCTGTAAAAGTTATTGTTGAAGAGGCTGGTGGAAAGGTAACTGATTTATTTGGAAATGAACAAAGATATGATCAAAGTATAAAGGGTGCATTAATAAGCAATGGAAAAGTCCATGATGAAGTTGTGGAAGTAATAAAGAAATATATTATTGAGGAGTAGATTATGGATAAATATATAATAGTTACAACATTATGTGATAAAGAGGAAACAGTAAATAAAATAATAGATACACTACTTGAAAAAAGATTAGTAGCTGGAAGTCAAGTTATAAAAGTTCACTCTAAATATTGTTGGAATAATCAATTAGAAGAATCTGATGAATACAAATTAGAGTTTAGGACAAAAGAAAGTAAATTTTCAGCAGTAGAAAATGAAATAAAGGAAATACATAATTATGCAGTTGCAGAAATTTCAAGTTTTGAAATAAAAAATGCAAGTAAAGAATTTTTACATTGGATAGATGAAAATATACGATAAAAGGAAGTGATAATAATGGATAATCGACAAAATCAGACAAACATCAACTGGTAAGTTCCGACTTATGTTAAACCATCAAGGAGACCTTTATTTATAAGACTTTTTTTGAATTTTCTTTTTACATTTTTAGGATAAAAAAATAATGAAAAAATTCAAAAGAAGAGGGTAATTTCAATATATGC
>CANRGD010000048.1 GCA_947630105.1 uncultured Bacilli bacterium
TTAACGCTATCGCTTTTTCAGCTCTCACCCGCATAGCGGGTGGTTTTATTATGTTCCTATCCCGGAACATAATAAAAGCCTCGTTTTAATTAAGTGAGGCTTTAAATATATAAAATTATGTGATGGGACTTTTCATCATCTTTTAAAGTAATTATGTTAGTTTGTTGTTCTTTATTATCGACTATTAATTTATTAGTTTTATTTTTGATTACTTCAATATTATAAATAGTATTTTTATAATGATAAATTACTTTAAATTCGTTCCAAGTTGAAGGAAGTTGGGGGATTAGTTTTAATTTATTACCCTTTATTTTTAGACCTAATATATTTTCAAGGGCTAAAGTATAAAACCAGCCTGCTGAAGTTGTACTCCACGAAGATGATGCTTTATTTAAAAAATTAGGTGATGTGGAAATATAACTTGCTAATACATATGGTTCTAAAGAATAGGTTTTAGCGGCAGTTAAAGTGTTAGTTTTTATAATTGGATTATTTATTGTAAAAATATGATAAGCTTCATTAGTATAACCCATTTTTAATAGAGCTTTAATATACCAAGCTACTAAAGTATTGTCTTGACCACCATTTTCTAACATTCCGGGGTAATAACTCATTATTTTACCGGGATTATTTAAGCTTTTAGAGAAAGGTGGAGTTAGATTTTTTACTAAATTTGTATTAGGATCAATTAATGTTTCGGCAATAGTTATTAATATTTTTTCTATTTGTTTATTAGTAGCTAAATCACTTATTATCGCAAGCATTTGTGTAGTTAAATCTATTTTGCACTCACTATTTTCAAAGGATGCCAATTTATCAGAATTATCAAAAAATGCGCGTATATAATATTTTTTCTCCCAAGCAAGAGAATTTATTGTTGTTTTTAAAGTTTCATTAAATTTTTTATAATAAGCAAGTTCATTAGAAGAAATATACTTTTTACTTATTTCTACAAATTCATTAATACTTTTATATAAGAATATTCCTAAAGCAATGCTTTCTCCTTTTCCTTTAATACCAACATTATTTAAATTATCAGTAAAGTCTCCCTCTCCTATTAATGGTAAGTTATGCATACCTAATTCTCTTATTACAAGATCTAACGCTTTTTTTAAGTGATTAATTAATAAATCTTTTGTAGAAGTATAGGAAAATATTATATTTTTGTGATTTTCATAATTACTTAGTTTATCTCCTGTAATATAAGGAAGTTGTTCTTCTAAAATTGTATAATCATTAGTAAGCTGCAAATATTTATAGGTAGCCCAAATTAACCATAGAGGTTCATCTTTATAGGTACTACGAAGTCCATAATTATTTGCATCACTCCAAGTATGTAAGACATCCCCTTCTTGAAATTGATGAGTTGCCATTATTAATATTTCTTTTTTAGCTAATTGTTGATCAAGTAAAATTATGTTTATAATATTTTGTATTTTATTACGATAAGAAGTAATAGTTGTTTCCTTATTTAAATTTGTATTTAAAGCAAGAGATGTTAATGTTTGGTAAGCTAACCAGCCATTTATTAAATAATCAAATTCTAAATTAGGAGTTTTAACTTCAAAAGTACTAAGTTTTTGATACCAAGCTTTTTTTACAATATTTAATTCTTGTTCAAGAAATTGAACATTGGTATATTTTTCAAGTAAAGGTTTAACTTCTTCTGTTATGCTATTACAGCCTAAAATGAAAGCAATTGTTTTTTCTTCTTTAGCTAAGATATTTACTTCTACGGTTATACTTTTGTGAAGATTTTTAGTAGTTGAAGAAGATATTATTTTTTCACTAGAAGAGATAAATACATTTATATTATTATAATTAGGATTAAAGACATTTCTTAATAATAAGCAATTTTCAGCTTCTATATATTTTGGTAATATATAACTAGAAATTTTATCTTCTCCTAATACTGCATTAAGCCAAAATTCTATATTTAAAGATTGTTTTTTAGATAATTTATTTTTTATTGTTAATAAATAAATTTTTATAGGTTCAGTAAGTGATACAAATTGTATTAAATCCTTTTTTAATTCTTTAGTTTCATTTTGTAATATAGTATAGCCAAAGCCATGGATACAACTAGTTGGATTAAACTCTTTATTATTAAATCTGAATCCTTCACTTTTACTTTCTTCTTTTGCTTCAGTTATTTTAAACTCTTTTTGATTATAAGCATAAGTATAGCCAGAACCAATATTAGTAATAATAGATCCTATTTTTTCATTAGTAATGATATTATGCCATTTATTAGGAGTAGAATTATTATAAATTACATATTCTTTGCCTTGGGCTTTAAAGCCACCAAAACCATTATCAAACATTAATTTTTCTTTAGGTGCTTTTGTAATTAAATTATTTTCTAATTCATATTCATAAGTAGCAATTTCTGTTGTAAATTGTAAGTGGTCAATCATTTCTTGTAAACTCTTATGATCAGTAATAGAAAAATTTATCCGAGATACTAATTTAAGTAATATTTTTTCTGCAGGAGTAATTTTATTACCATTAATTATTTTTATACTTCCTCTAGAAGTATATATATTATTAAGGGTATTAATACGATATATTTCATCCGTAATTTGTTTTTTTAGAGCTTGAGAATATTTACTTGATTCATTATTTATTATAATGACATCAATATAAATAAAATTATTTTTATAATATTCATAAGCTTTTAAAATATCTGTTATAAAATTTGTATCACTTATATCACTTATTTCTATTAATATTATTGGTAGATAGCCAGTTATTCCTAATTTAAATAAATCTAATTGAGTTTTAGAATCTTGACATAGTAACTCAAGCTTTTCTTCATTAAGAAGTATTTTTGAAGGTTGATAAAAATATTTTAGTAAAGTATTAAATGTTTTAATATTAGTTAAACTTAAAGCAGTTGAGGAATTTGAAGAGTTTAATAAGTTAGAAATATTAAATTCCTCTTCAATATTTTTAATATCTTTATATACTCTTAAAATATCATTTATTTGATCAATATTTTTACCATAACCAATTAATAAGTAAATAACTTTTTCACTAGTAGCAGGAATTTTTATGGTATTTCTTAGAGAAAGAATGGGATTTATATTTTCTCCTGTATAATTACTTAAAGTAGTGGTTGCTATAACATTTTCTTGATTATTATATACTAATTCTTTTTTTGTTTCATAAGAATATTTTTCTAATGGAGAGGCCATATACATTTTATTTACAAGATAGTTATTAAATTTATTAGTACTTATATTTTTTCTTTTTACGATTAAGGCATTATTTTTAGAATCATATTTGGAGATAAAAAAGTTATCACTAAATTTATAATCTAGGGCATTTATATCTTCTATTAATGATGGCTCCATATAAGAAGTTAGTTCTAAGGTCTTATCTTCTGCTGTTTCATTTTTAAATGTAATTTTTCGTATTTCAGCAGGATAATTTTTAGCTAGTATTATTTCTGTTTTTGTTTCTAATTTATTATCAAGTCTTTTAAATACAACTTTATCTTTTAAAAATGATACTTCATATTTATCTGGAGTTAGAGCTGTTGGGGATATGGTATTACTCCAAATATTTTTAGTTTTTAGATCTTTTATATAGAGAAAAATCCCATAATTATTTAAAGAAAATTCTGAATAAGTATTTAAAAGTGTAGTATGAAATTTTGTAATACTATTACCTCTATCATTTATAATTAAAGAGTAATTTTTATTTGTTAAAACTGTCATTTCAGGAAGAGATGATAAATTAGTTTTTGTAGTTATTAATTCTTTAGAGTGATCTTTTTTTGGTTTTTTAGAAGTTATCTTTAAATTAGATGGTGGTTGATAAAAAGGTTTTTCTTTTAATAATATTTCATAGGCATTGATATTAGTATTTTTATAAAATAAGTCTTTGAAATAATTTTGTTCTAAATAATTAGTAAGGCTAACTAATATCATTCCCTGATTTGTTGGATTATAAGTTTTTTCTATTTCTTTATTAGTATAATTATATGAAGTGTAAAGTCCATATGACCCAAACATGTTTAACTTTTTATATTTTTTTAGATTACTTAGGATATCTTTAGGAAATAATTCTAAGGCAGCTATGGAAGATGCAGGATAAATAATAATATTTTTATCTTGTAATTTTTTTCTTGATTCTTGAGGAGTTTTACTATTAATAATATCTTCAAGTAAAGTATCTGTTAATCCCCAAGGAATATTATATTTTTTAAGGTATTTTTTTTGCATAAATCTTAAAAAACTATATGTGTCATTTAGTAAAGTGTGAGAATAATTTTTTTCGAAAAGCAAATTTATATAATAAGTAGAAATGTTTTTGGGAATTAAACCAACTTTGTGATAAGTTTTTGTACTTGTTTTAGTTAAAGAGTTCCAAGTAGTTAGAGGGATTTGTTGCAAACACAAAGCTACAAAAACGCTTA
Organism: uncultured Bacilli bacterium; assembly: GCA_947630105.1. GTDB lineage: Bacteria > Bacillota_I > Bacilli_A > RF39 > UBA660 > CANRGD01. Next base: position 4,424 of record CANRGD010000048.1, read on the forward strand.
ATTGCTCAGTACTTACAAAATTTGTAACTTTATTTTTATTAATAACTCCTTCTTCAGTTAGTTCTAAAGAAGTATAAAATAGATTATCTTTAGATAATAATTTTTTAAAATTAGTATTTTTTATTAAAGTTGCTACTAATTGAGATAAGTTGGAAGCATTATTTTCAGCTAAATATTCTTGTACTACTAAAAGAGTCGCTACAAAAAAGCCAGAATTTTTTGTAGAAATAGTTTTAGGAGACATAACTTCTAATGTTTTTATATCATATAAATCATAAAGATGCCCTTTCCACTTATCTAAGTTAGTAATAGTTGAAAGTATTTCACTTAATAAATTTAAAGAATCTTTAATTTCTAGATACCCTAATTTAGTAGCACTAATTATACTTAACATAGAAAAAGCTATATCAGTTGGGGTAGTTTGATATTTAGACTCTTCACTTTTATTTTCTTCATATCTAGTTGGAAGTAAATAATTATTTTCTGGTAAAAGATTAGTTTCATAAAATTTCCAAGTATCATAAGCTAACTTTTTAATAGTTGAAAGGTCTTTTTTAGATATTTTTATTCTTGAATGATAATTTTTCTTAATTAAAGGCATTATTATTAAAAGTATTATGTATATTATACTTATACTTATTAAGTATTTATTTTTATTTAAAAGTCCTACTCCCAAAAATAACAACATAAGAGAAAGTACTATTAATTTATTTTGCTTAGTTGTTTTAGTTATATTTGATGAAAGATTTTCCTTTTTTATTAATGAATAAAAAGTATTAATAATTGTTTGAATAACTAAAGCAAATATATTAGGTAAATCAATTAATAAAAGTATTAAAGATATAATAGTTACTTTTAAACTTTCTTTATTTATAGTGAGAATAGTTAAAAGCATACTAATATAAATAACAAAAATAAATAAAACTTTTTTATAATTTAGAAGACTATAGATAAAAATAAATAAAAGTATAAAGGGTTGAATAATTGTAAATATATTAGAAATTATATTTACTTTTGCGATAGTTGTAGAGTGCTTTTTAGTTTTTTTACGGGACAATAATAATTGAAGGGTTTCTATTTTATTTCTAATAATGTTTTGTAAAAGAGCAGTTAATTCTAAAGGTGATGAATAAGAGGCATAAACTTCTATGTCTTTTGCATAACAAGGTCTAAGTAATTGACTTAAAATTTTGTAATTTAAAAAGTTAGAAGGAGAATTTTTAGTCATTGTTTCAAGGACTTGTAAATTAATTAGCCCTACTTTTATATATCTACATTCTTTAAATATAGCTTGATGAAAGTGTTCTATATTATTAAGTTTATTTAAAATAGCTGAAGTTATATTTTTAGTATAAAAATCTTTAGATAAAGTTTTGACATCTAATTTTATTGAAGGTTGAATAATACCATAACCGCTTATAAGGTTAGTCTTTTTTTTATTATATACTGGTTTATTTAAAGGGTGCTCCATAGTTCCAACTAAATCTAAAATAGTATTTAACCCTAAATTAATATTAGTATCGGTTGTTAAAAGATATTTAATATTAAATTTTTTATTATGTAGGGTATTTACATAAAATATTTTATTTTCATCTATTTTTTTATTTAATAAAATTTTACTTAGATAAAATAAAGTCTTTTGCTTAAAAGTTGTATATTTTTTATTATTTTTATAATATATAAAATTAAAAATATCACAATTATATTTTTTATTTAATTTTTCTACATATTTAATCCCATATTTACTTAATTCAGCACTTTTGATATTTTCATTTTTAATATTAGGGGATGTAATAATTTGTAAAGTAAAATACAAATTAGGAGTTTTATTAAGAAGAAAATATTTTTCTAAAAGGGAAAATTTTTCTTTTAGTTCTTCTTTGTTTTCTATGCAAGAAGCCATAGTGACCATGGTAGTAGTGGTTGTTTCTAAAGAAGATAAATCTATTCTAGGAATATTTTTTTTAGGTAAAAAAAGGCCTAAGAAAAAGTGAAGAAAGTTGGTGGTTATAGATAATATTGGAAGAAATAATATTAAATAACTTAGAAGTTGCCATGGTAAAAAGTATTTACTTAAAAAAAAGGTTACTGTTAAACTTAAAACTAAGCTGATAAGTAAATATATAATGCTTAAAAATATATTTTGTTTATTGTTTAGTAATATTTCTCCAAAGTTTTTATCTTTAGCATATTTCTTTAAAAAATCTATTTCACTACAGTGTTTTTTTCTTGCTAGTTTAATTACTTGATGACGATATAAATTTTTAGATTCTAAGGTCATATTACGATATGTAAAATCAGTCAAAAGTAATTTTTCTGTTTGAGAAATTTCATTATATAAGACATTTTTTGAAATATTTAAAAATAGATGTAAATCTTTAAAAATATTAGAAATTAAAATTTCATTTTCAAGTTGTTTTTTATATTCTTCATTTAATAAATCTTTTAAACTAATTTGTTGTTTTTTTAAGGATTCATTTAACTCTTTAAAAATATCATTTCGATTATCAATTTTATTAAGTTGATTATTTAGTTCATAAATAATGTGTCTATTACCACTTGCGGGATAATTTTTTATAATAAAATCTTTTAATTCTACTTTATTTTTGGAAGCAATAATTTGAGAAACTACTTCCCTATCTATTAATTTATTATGTTCTACTAAATATAATTTATTAAGTTTTTCAAAGTATAGGAAAGTTAATAAAGGTAAGATGGCATTTATTTCTTGATAAGAAAATTTTTTTTCTGTTTCTAGTTGATATTTATTTAATTCTTTAAATAACGTTTCTTGTTCAAGATGAAAATTATATTTGATACAGATATCTTTTAATAATAAATATATTTTATTTATTTTCTTAGTATTTTTAAATTTTATTTTTTTTATTGTATTTTTATGAGCTAATAAAATATTAAAATTATTATAAAGATGGAAGTTTATACTGGTAATATCATCTTGTTTTTTTAATTTATTTACTAAAAATATATAATATTCTTTAAGATCTTTAAAATCATTATAAAAATTTTTAAGTATATTATTCATATGTTACAACTCCTAATATGAGTATATCATATTTTTACTATATAAAAAAAGTTTTAATAATAGTAAAAATCCACCCTTAAAAAGGGTGGTTTTTCTCTAAAGCCTGTAAGGCTTGACACTGGCAGCTACCATTTGGTA
>CANRGD010000049.1 GCA_947630105.1 uncultured Bacilli bacterium
TTCTTCTAAAAACGGCATTAAATCTAGTAAAGAAAAAAATCCGTAAAAAAACGGACTTTAGTCTAAAAATTTACGCTTTTTATTATTTTATGCCAAAAAAAGAAGTTTTTCACTTCTTTTTTAAAAAATCACAAATATTTTTATAATTATATTTTAACTCATTAGTTTTTAAAATAGGAAGTAATCCTAATTTATCATTATAAAAATACAGAGTATCATTGTTTATAAAAATAATGTCATTATCTTTAATATTCCACTCTTTTATATTAGGAAAAGTAAATAATAATTCAGGAGAAGTTTTATTTTTAGAATATAGTCTATAAAAATTACCATTAGAAGTTAAAAAATAATAATAATTATTTTCATATTTAATTTCTTTTGTTAAATATTTATTACTTATATCGTTATTTTCTATAAAATCAGTAAATATTATATTCTTTTGAAAAAAAGTATCTCTATTTACTTCTTTTATTTTGTCATTTTTTAAAATAAAATAGCTATTTAATTCCTTTAATTTGTTTTTTTTAGGATTATAAATATATTGTTTTTTAGTTTTCTTATCTGTTATATATAATTCATTGTTATATATTCCATTAAAATATATGTCAGCTGATAAGTCATTTAACTTAAATTCTTTTTGTTTTTGATTTAACATATTATATGCTTTTATCTCTTTAATTTCTTTTTTAGTATTATCAATATATATATAATAATCATTACAAATAATTGCTAAAGAGTTTTCATACTTATCATTTTTTAAAAATTGTTTAGAACTTAAGTCATTGCTTTTTAAGATATCAATTCCTTTATAATTCCATGTTGTAAAAATATAATTGTTAGGAATATTTTTTTGATATACTACTAAATTTTTATATTTTTTACTAGGATTAGGTGTAGATGAAATATTAGTTTTATAACCTAGCTTTTTTAGTTTGGAAGATATTTTTTTGATATTTTTATTGTTTAATTGATTTAAATATGAATAGCTTACTTGTGTTTTATTATAGTAACAACTTACATCAGAAGTATAATTTCTTTTAAAAAGTGGATATAGGCATTCAACATTTCCTTCTTTAAAATATTTGATATCTTTAATAATGTGTTTTTGTTTATTAAAGTTTTTTTGAACTTTAAATGTATATTTTTTATTAGTTTTAGTTGTAATTATAAAATTATATGTGGAAATATTATTTTCTTTTTTAAAATATTCTTCTATTAAATATTCATTGGTGGTAGTTTTTAATGAATATTTAGTAGTAAATTTAGTAGTAAAACAAATTATAATAACTTGTATTAATAAAGATAATACTAAAAAGTTTATAATTAATAAAAATATTTTTTTCATAAATTCTCCATTTAAAAAAAAAGTATTATTCAGAATTTAAATACCTTTTCTTTTCTTCCATCATATAAGATGATATATTTGTTTCTATTTCTGTTAGAGCATCATTCGAAATATTGGATAAAGTGACAAATTCTTTTACTGTATCTATATAAATTTTTCCCCAAATAATACCGCCTGTTACTTTTAAGTCATTGAACATATCTGGAGTGATAGAATCTAAATAATACCCTATTACTACTCTAGATCGACCAATTAAAATTCTTTTAGTAGTTAAAGTTACAACAGCTGAGCCTAATATATTAAAGGGATTATCATTTTTTTGAGCAATAAATGAATAAAGAGGGATTTCATCAGGGTTTAAATGTTTTTGAACTATATCTGAATTTTTTTTAATTCTCCACCCTATTGTTAAAGGATATTTTTCTTTAAATTTTAACACTTGTTCATATACTGTTTCCATATTATCTCCTTATTTAATATAATTATTTTTCTTTAAGAAATCGATGTAGTGAGCTGTATCAGTAAGACCATCTACTATATCAACTATTTCAGTATTAGATACTACTAAAAGCATGGGAGTTCCATATCCATTTTGAAAATACTCATCACTTTCTTTAAATGCAGCTTTATCATCTTGAGTAAAATTATCAGTATTTAAATAATAAATAGTTAAATCATATTCTTTAGCAAGTTTATGAATTATAGGCTCTGCAATTTGACAATAACTACAAGTAGGTCGACCAATAAAAATAAGATTATTTTCATTAGAATTATACATCTGTAAATATTGAGATAAATCAATATTAGTAAATTCTTTTTTTTCATCTTCAGAAATAACATTAGCTTCTTTTTGAGCATTAGTTAATATTGCTTTAGTATCATTGCTTTTAGTAGATGAAGAGCTAGTTTCTTTATCACTTATAAAGAAGGATGCAACTAATAAAATTATTAATATTATAATTAGAAGTATTGTGAATATTTTTTTATTAGACATAATTTCACCTCATAATTTTATTATAGCATATAACAAAAGTTTTTTGTCGATTAAAAAATATAAATATTATTTTTTATATACATATCATTAAGTAGAAGGTGATATTATTAAAGTTATCGGAATACCTAGAAGTTTACTCTATTATTATGATAAAGATTTATGGTTAACTTTTTTTAAAGAATTACATTTTGATACTATTATTAGTGATGAGACAAATAAAAAAATGGTAGAAGATGGTACTAGACTATTAAATGATGAGTCATGTCTTTCTTTAAAAATTTATGTAGGACATTTAATGAATTTAAAAGATAAGTGTGATTATATTTTAGTACCAAGATTATTTTGTATTAAAAAAAATGAACAAGTATGTACTAATTTTAATGCTTTATATGATATTGTGAATAATATTTTAAATACTAATATTTTAAATTATAATATTGATCTTACTAATAATGAAACACAATTAATTGCTTTTTTAGGATTGGGAGAAGCTTTAGGTAAATCATATATAAATACTTATAAAGCTTATAAAAAAGCGAGGGCAATTGCGGAAGAGAAAAGAGAATTTAGAGAAAAACAGCAAATTAAAAAATTAAAATCCAATAAGATTAAAATTCTTTTAGCAGGACATCCATATAATCTTTATGATGCTTTAGTAGGTAAAGAAATAATTTCTTTTTTAACTGATAATAATATTGAAATACTTTATAGTAATTGTATTCCTCATAAAATTATAGATTATGAATGTAATAAATTATCACAAGATATACATTGGACATATAATAAAGAAGTTTTAGCCGCAATTAATTATTATCAAGATAAAGTTGATGGTATTATTATGGTTAGTTGTTTTCCATGTGGCCCAGATTCTTTGAGTACAGAACTTGTTTTACATAAAATTAAAAACATTCCGATAATAAATTTAATTTTTGATGATTTATCGAGTAATGTTGGTATTATAACTAGATTAGAAAGTTTTATTGATATATTAAATAATTTAAAGGAGAAAAAAAATGACTAATATTATAAGTTTCCCTCATTTAGGAGATTATTATGTACCTTTTAAATTATTTTTAGAAAGAACTACTAAGACTAAAGTAATAGTTGCTCCCCCTATTACTAAAAAAACTTTAGAAATTGGTAATAAGTACTCTCCTAGTTCAGTATGTATTCCCTTTAAATATAATTTAGGTAATTTTATTGAAAGTTTGGAGCAAGGGGCAAATATTTTATTTACAGCTGGAAGTGGGTGCCGATATAGATATTATGCAGAAGTTACAGATGTTATTTTAAAAGACTTGAATTATAAATATCTATTAATTAATTTTTTTACTAAGGGTAAATTAAAAATAAATAAAGTTTATAATATGTTAAAAAGTATTAATAGTGATTTAAAAATAAGAGAATTTATACATGAATTTATTTTTTTATTTTTATTTATTTGGAATATGGATAAGATTGATAAAATTATTAGGAAAAATATTGGATTTGAGATTAATAAAGGAGAACATTTAAAATTAAAGAAAAAAATGCTTAGAGAATATAGTAAGACTAAATCAATTACTAAGCTATTAATTCTTTATGTTAAATATAAAATTAAATTTAAAAAAATTAAAATAAATGTTCCTAAAAATTGTCTTAAAGTAGGGCTTATTGGAGAGTTATATACAGAGATGGAGAGTTTTGCTAATTATGATTTAGAAAATATATTAGCAAGTTATAATATTCGAATAACTAGATATACTAATTTATCTTATTTATTATGGCAAAAACCTTTATTAAAAAAGTATATGTTATGGAAAAGTAGAAAGTATTGTAAGTATAGTTTAGGGGCTGATGGCCTTGATAATGTTTATCGAACTTTAAAATTTGCAAAGAAAAAATATGATGGAATTATTCATACTAAACCTTTTGGTTGTACTCCAGAAGTTGGAGCTATTCCAATTATTCAACATGTTTGTAATGATAAAAATATACCAATTATCTTTTTTTCTTATGATGTGGAAACGTCTACAGAAGGTATTAAAACGAGATTGGAAGCTTTTTATGATTTAATAAAAATGAGGAGAGATAAAATTGATTAAAACTTATTTAGGAATTGATATTGGGTCTATATCAACTAAAGGGGTAATTATTGATGAAGATAATAATATTTTAGCTAGTTCTTATTTATGGACTAAGGGAAATCCTATTCAAGCATGTAAAGAAGTATTAAAAGAATTGCAAGAAAAAATTAGTGAGCAAGACATTAAGGTTGTTGGAGTTGGGACTACAGGATCGGCTAGAAAACTTATTGGTTCAATGTTAAATGCTAAAGTTATAAAAAATGAAATTACCGCTCATGCCCTGGGAACTTTATCTCGGTATCCAGATATTAGAACAATTATTGAAATTGGAGGCCAAGATTCTAAAATAATTTTAATTAAAGATGGTATTGTTATTGATTATGCTATGAATACATTATGTGCAGCTGGGACAGGAGCTTTTTTATCTTCACAGGCTAAGAGATTGGATATTGCAGTTGAAGATTTTGGAAATATCGCTTTAAAAAGTACTAACCCTACTCCTATTGCAGCAAGATGTACAGTGTTTGCAGAAAGTGATTTAGTTCATAAATTACAAGCTGGTAATTCTAAAGAAGATATTATAGCAGGGCTTTGTAAAAGTGTAGCAATTAATTATTTAAACAATGTTGCTCGAGGAAAGAAGATTGAGAAGCCTATTATCTTTCAAGGGGGAGTTTCTAAAAATATAGGAGTTAAAAAAGCATTTGAAGATATTTTAAAAACAGATATTATTACTGATGAAAATGGACATTTAATGGGGTCCTTAGGAGTGGCTATTTTAGCTAAGAAAGCTCCGGAAGTTAATTTTTCATTTAATATAGTGGATAAAAAATTTAAAACAAATTTACGAAATTGTCAAAAATGTCCTAATAAATGTGAAATAATTGAAATAAGGCAAGATGATACTTTAATTGATTCTTGGGGAAATCGATGTGATAAAGGGCTTACAATAAATTAAAAAAAATAATGATTTGTTTCATTATTTTTATTTTGATTCAATATATTCTTCATAAGGAATTGATTTATCTTTTATTTTTCCATCAGGTAATATTTCTATTACTCTATTACTTACTGTACTATTAAGTTCATAATCACGAGATGTAAAAAGAATTTCTCCTTGAAATTTACAAAGACCTTTATTTAGTGAAGTAATGCTTTCAAGATCTAAATGATTTGTTGGTTCATCAAGGATTAAAAAATTTGGTTCTTCAAGCATTATTTTTGATAGCATACAACGACTTTTTTCTCCACCGGATAAAATATTTACTTTTTTAAAAACGTCATCTCCTGAAAAAAGCATTCTACCTAAAAAGCTTCTTAAGACGGTCTCATCTTTTATATCATAAAAGTCGCCTATCCATTCCATTATGTTTTTATTACTTTTAAAATATTCTGTATTATCTTGAGGAAGATAACCATATTTTATAGTTTTACCCCATTCAATTGTACCTTTATCATATTTTTCTTTACCTGTTAAAATATTAAACAAAACAGTTTTAGACATATCATCTTGAGCGATAAAAGTTACTTTATCTCCTTTTAATATTGTAAAAGAAATTTTATCTAGCACTTTTTTTCCATCAATAATTTTAGTTAAATTTTCTACTTTTAAAATTTCTTTGCCAGCGGGTTTTTCAATTTTAAAATCAATAAAGGGATATTTTCTTGATGAGGGTATTATTTCATCTAATTGAATTTTTTCAAGCATTTTCTTTCTAGAAGTTGCCTGTTTACTTTTTGAGGCATTGGCTTGAAATCTAGCAATAAAAGATTGTAATTCTTTAATTTTTTCTTCTTTTTTCTTATTAGACTCTTTCATTTGTCTTTGTAAAAGTTCACTTGATTCATACCAGAAATCATAATTTCCAACATATAATTTAATTTTTCCATAATCTATATCCGCAATGTGAGTACAAACTTTATTTAAAAAGTGACGATCATGAGAGACTATTATAACGGTATTATTAAAATTAATTAAAAATTCTTCTAACCATTTGATTGCTTCTAAATCTAAACTATTAGTAGGCTCATCTAATAATAAAATATCAGGATTACCAAATAATGCTTGAGCTAGCAAAACTTTTATTCGCTCTTTAACTGGTAATTCTTTCATAAGCATATAATGATGGTCTATAGGAATTCCTAAATTATTTAATAATTGAGCAGCATCAGGCTCCGCATTCCAACCATCTAATTCCATAAATTCAGCTTCTAAATTAGCTAATTTCATACCATCTTCTTCACTGAATTCAGTTTGCTCATACATTTTTTCTTTTTCAAGCATGATTTGATATAATTTATCATTACCCATAATAACAACATCTATGATGCGTTTATCATCATATTGATAATGATCTTGCCTTAAAAAAGATATTCTTTCATCTTTGGAAACAATTACTTCTCCGGAAGTGGTTTCTATTTCTCCACTTAGAAGCTTTAAAAATGTTGATTTCCCAGAACCATTGGCACCTATTAAACCATAGCAATTACCAGTTGTAAATTTTATATTAACATCTTCAAATAAAACTCTTCTACCAAATTTTAGACTTACATTATTTACTTGAATCATTGTAACCACACATTCCTTTCACTTTGTTCAAGGCACACATAGTCATGAAAACTTGAACAAAATTTATTTTATA
>CANRGD010000050.1 GCA_947630105.1 uncultured Bacilli bacterium
AATGTAAAAAAAATACAAATTAATTATATAACTTGTATTTTCTCTTAAATTTTTCCAACATTTACTTTACTTCACCTACAAAAAAACTCTAAAAAGTTAGAGTCTTGCTTTATTTAATCTTTATACATATTTTCAAGTTCTTTAAAAATTGTTAATTCTTTTTCTTTTAAAGAAGCTTGTTCTTGGACTAAGCGTTCTTTTTCTTGATATTCTTTTAAAATTTTTAACAATACTTTATAATCATCTAAGGATAATAATTTTTCATACTCAGAAATTAAGCTGTTATTCTCAGACTTAATAGATTTGGCTTTTATCTTAACTTGACTAGGAGCTATTGTAGTAGTTACTCTATTAGGTAAAGTATGAACTTCTTTTTTAACAATTACTTTTTTTATTTTTGGTTTATAATCTTTTTTTAAGTATATTAAAATTATTTTATAAATGATTAAAAAAATAATCCATAAAATAAATATTGTCGATGATAATTCGATTAATCCTAAAGCTTGTTTATTATTATAAACCGAAGCTGTTGAATAAATATCAAGATTTTTAGAAGTTATAATATTTAAAATTAAAATTAAAATATAATTTATTATACAATAGATAATTATATTGATATTTTTTATAAATTTAGTGGTTTTAAAATTAAAGACGCTTATCCAAATTATAACATTTGTTATAATAAGAGCACATGTATATATTGCTAAGTTGGGAAAATAAATGGCTATGAATAAATTATTCATAAAATAATCAACTAAATGACCTAAAGAATTGTTAAAAGCTATTATTATAAAAAGAGTTATGAAGATATAAATAGATATAAATATAGTTTTACTAGTTTTTTTATTCTTTTTATTTGTTGAAAATAAAATATAACCAATAAATAATAAAAAGATTAATATAATTAAAAAGAATTTATTATTGATGGATGTATTAATTAAAATTTTTATTTTATCTAAAAAAGATAATTTAGTCATCTTCATCCCCCCTTTTTTATTTATGCATTTTCAGTATTTATTAATTCTGCTATATAAATTGTTTGTGTTTTAGAATCATTATTAGTACAAGTTATTAATGTTAAGGTTGTTTTATCATAGTTTCTATATATAGCCACTGTACCAACTTTATCTTGTTTATAAATATTTTTTATTTGATAAGTATATTTTTTTTCTTTATATGTGACATATACTAAATCATTTGTTGATAATTTATATAAATCATTAAAGAAGGCTTTCCAGCCAGTACCAGAATGTCCAGCTAAAATAAGATTTCCTTTTTCAACATCAGGATATGTGGAACCTTCTATAACTAAAATATTTTTCTCTAAATCATTTTCAGGTGATCTTATATCCATGAATCCTTTAGTAAGATTAATTTTAGGTATTGATAAATAACCAATATATTGGGTAGAAATAGTGTCAGGCAAATTATTTTCTAATGGTGTTTTTTGATCATCATCTAAAATGTTTATTACTTGGTTACCATCATAAAAAGCATTTGCCATATAGTCAAAGGCATATATTTTCTTTGACTGAACATAATTGTAGGAAAGAAAAAATCCTCCTATTAGTGTAATTATTGTACCTATTAAGGCAGTAACACTAGGAGAGATTTTCTTTTTTGTTTTATATTTTTCCATATTTACGAATATATCTAATTCCTACCCCAATTATTCCAATACCTAATAAGGTAAATAATATTGAACTTGATGCTGTATCAGGAACTGGTACTTCTTTATAATTTTCTATTTCTATTTGATGTGATAAATGATCATCATCTATTGTGAAAGAAACTTTATCATAAGATGTTTTATATCCAGCAGGAGCACTTTCTTCTTCTACTGTATATGTTCCATCTTCTAAGTCAGTTAAAACATATGGTTCTGTAGTTGTTGTAAATCTAACTATAACGTTTCCTTTATTATCTTTAACCACTAATACTGCTCCAGCTAAAGCCTCTTTAGTGGAACTATCTATTTTTACAATATTTACTACTACTTCTTTCGCTTCGTTGGCAAAAGTTACTTTTACTTCTTTAGAGTTTGATTGAACTGTAAATGATACTGCTTTTTTATTTAATTTATAACCTTTAGGAGCTTCAATTTCTTCTACAGTATAAGTTCCCGCTGGTAAATTTCTAACTACATGGGCATTTACAGTAGATGTCCAAGTTGCTAAAGTTTTGCCTGTACTATCTTTTAAAACTAATTTAGCTCCAGCAAGAGGCTTATTAGTTTTATTATCAATTTTAACTATTGATACTTTAGAAGTAGTTAATTCTAGTGATAATTTGTCTGTTTTTGTTACTTTTTGTTCTTCAGGTACACAAGGAATTACATTCTGCATATTATTACCAGGTGCATATTCATAAACTTTATAAACAGAAGCTGTTCCTGTTGCAACTACAGTTATTTTTAAATTATTATCTGTTACTTTACTAGCAGGTACTTTTATAACAAATGATTCATTAGCATTAATGGTAGTTGTTTCTTTGTTGGAATCTGTAACTATCTTAGAACCTGCAGGAGCATTTTCTAAAGATACTTGATAACTACTTAAATTACTAATTTTTGTAGCTTTTATTTTATTTGATACATAATAACCATCTGTTAAAGTCATACTTGGATCATTAACAGAAATATCTAATTCAGTTGTTGGATAACCTTCTTTTCTAGCTTGTTCTCCTATTGCTACTAATTTTTTTATATAAGGTCTTAAATTATAAGGATCAGCTGCGTTTGTTTTAAATCCTTCTCCTAAGTTTGAACTACCTGTGGTGTTATCTAAATACCACCATACTGCAGTTTGAGTTATATAATAATCTTTCCACTTATCATTAGTAAATGATTTGTTAGGATAACCATTTCTAATAATGGCAGCAAGCCCAGCATCCCTTTCGCCAACTAAAGTTGCAGTTGCATTTTGGGCTGTATCTTTATGAATATCAACACAATATAAATAAACACCAGAAGTTGTTTTTTTAGTTGTGAAAAAAGTTTGACCTACATAGGCTGGCAAATTTTCTGCAGCACCTAATTGAATTGTTTTAGCAACAGCTTTTACATTTTTAATTATTGGAAATGGCATAGTTAAACATATCCCTATTATAATAATTATTAGCATTATTTTTCTTAGCTTTTTTTTCATAATTTTCCCCCTTAAAATGTGCCATTATTATATCACTTCTTTGATATATATGCAATCATTTTTGTATTTTTTAATATTTTATTTGATGTTTATGTTTAATATAACACATTTTTTGATAATTTCATATAATATTTTAGATAGAAAGGAGATTTATGAAAAAGAAAATTTTTACGTATGTTATTTGTGGATGTATTTTATTAATTATTGCATGTGCTGTATTATTTGATTTTAATGGAAAGAAAAAGGAAAATATTAAAAAAATAAAAGTTGCTGAAGTTGCTCATACTATTTTCTATGCACCACAATATGTAGCTCTTGAAAAGGGCTATTTTAAAGAAGTTGGGCTTGATGTTGATTTAATTCTTACTAGTGGGGCTGATAAAGTAACAGCTGCTGTTTTAGCAGGTGATGCTGATATTGGCTTTTCAGGTAGTGAAGCTACTATTTATGTTTATAATGGAGGAGAAAAAGATTATTTAAAAACTTTTGCTCAATTAACTCAGAAAGATGGTTCATTTCTAGTTTCTAGAAAAAAAATTGATAATTTTACAGTTAATGATTTAAAAGGAAAAAATATTATAGGTGGACGGGCTGGTGGAATGCCTGTTATGACGCTTGCTTATGCTTTAAAAGAAAATGGGATTGATCCAAAAAATGATGTAAATATAGATACATCAGTTGCTTTTGCAGCTATGAGTGGGGCTTTTATTGGAGGACAAGGTGATTTTGTAGCTTTGTTTGAACCTAATGCATTAGAATTAGAGCAACAAGGTTATGGCTATGTTGTTACTAGTTTGGGTGAATTAGGTGGTATTGTTCCTTATACTTCTTATTCAGCTAGAATGAGTTATATAAAAGAAAACAAAGATGTAATTGATGCATTTACTAAAGCTATTCAAAAGGGATTAGATTTTGTACATAATCATAGTGATAAAGAAGTTGCTGAAGTAATTTTAAATCAATTTCCAGATACATCTTTAAATGACTTAGAAAAAGTTGTTAAAAGATATCGTAGTATTGATGCTTGGCCAAAAACTACTAATTTTACAGAAGAGGCATTTAATCATTTACAAGATATTATGATTGATAATGGAGAACTAGAGAAAAAAATTGATTATGGCAAGTTGATTTATAATGGAAAATAAATTATTAGAAGTTAGTAATTTGCAAAAGATATATCATGATAAAAGTGGAGAAGTTGTTGCTTTATCAGATATTTCTTTTGATGTTAAGGAACATGAATTTGTTTCAATTATTGGTCCTAGCGGTTGTGGAAAATCAACTATATTATCTATTCTAGCTGGATTAGAAAAGGCATCTGGAGGAGATTTTAATTTTAATAAAAATACTACTATTGGGTATATGTTACAGAAAGATTCTTTACTTCCTTTTAGAAATATTTTAGATAATTGTTTAATAGGCTTGGAAATTAATGGAACACTTAACGAAGAAAATAAAAAATATGTTATAAAATTACTTGAAACATATGGTTTAAAAGAATTTATCTATAAATATCCAGCTAATTTATCAGGTGGAATGCGACAAAGAGTTGCTTTAATAAGAACTTTAGCTGTAAAGCCGGACATTTTACTTTTAGATGAAGCAATGTCTGCTCTGGATTATCAATCACGTTTAGCTATAAGTGATGATATTTATAGTATTATTAAAAATGAAGGTAAAACGGCGATTATGGTAACTCATGATATAGCTGAAGCTATAAGTATGTCTGATCGGATAATTGTATTGTCTAAAAGACCTGCTATTGTTAAAAAAATCTACAACATTAATTTCAAAGAAAAATCTACTCCTATAAATAATAGAAAAGCAAAAGAATTTGCTGATTATTATGATAAGATTTGGAGGGATTTAGATGTGCACATATAGTAAAGAGCATGTGGAATTTTTAAAAAATATTCGTAAAAAGAAAATAATTGTTACAATTTCTAGGTTAGCAATAATTATACTTTTTCTAATATGTTGGGAGTTGTTAGCTAAATATAAAATTATTAATACTTTTTTATTTTCAAGTCCATCTAATGTTTTTAAAACTTTTTTAAAATTAGTTAAAGATGGAAGTCTTTTTAAACATATTGGTATTACTTTTTATGAGGTGTTTATTAGTTTTTCTATTGCGACTATTGGAGGAGTTATAATAGCTACAATTTTTTGGTCTAATGAGATGCTATCAAAAATTTTAGATCCTTATATAACTATTTTAAATTCACTTCCAAAAGTGGCTCTTGGACCATTAATTATAATTTGGGTTGGAGCCAGTATTAATTCAATTATTTTTATGGCACTACTTATAAGTTTATTTATTACTATTATTAATATTTATAATGCTTTTATATCTGTTGATAAAGATTATTTAATTTTATTTAAAGTGTTTGGAGCTAATAAAAGACAAATTTTTATGAAAGTTATTTTACCTAGTAATTATACTAGTATAATTGCGGCTTTAAAAATAAATGTTTCAATGAGTTTAATTGGAGTAATTATGGGAGAATTATTAGTTTCGAAAAGTGGTCTTGGTTATTTAATTATGTATGGTTCTCAAGTATTTAATATAAATTTAGTTATTACTTCTGTGGTAATATTAGGAATTATTTCATATTTAATGTATTTTATAATTGATAAAATTGAGCAAAAAATATAAAAGTTGGTGAGCCAACTTTTATTTTGATGAAAAAAATTGTTGCTGATGAGTTTTTTCTACTATATGACTAAACCAAGAATTAGGTCTTGCTCCATGCCAATGTTTTACATTTGCAGGAATTACTATGATATCACCAGGAGATAGTTTTTGTACTTCTTTTCCAAACTCTTGATAATATCCATATCCAGCCGTACAAATTAAAACTTGTCCTCCACCAGATTTAGATGCATGAATATGCCAGTTATTTCTACAAGATGGTTCAAATATTACATTGGCAAAACTAATTCCATTTTCGGTTTTAGCTAACATGTTAAGATAACTTTGCCCACTAAAATATTCAGCAAAAGCATCGTTTGGTTGTCCTAATCCAAAGACATTTAATTTATCAAATTCTTCCTTATTCATTTTTATCACTTCCATATACTTCTTCAATTAAAGGAAATGTACTCCAAGCTTTTGGCCACCCACAATAAAATGCTAATTGGGTTACTACTTCAACAACTTCTTCTTTTGTAAGGCCATGCTCTTTTCCAATTGCTAAATGAGATTTTAATTGTGGATATAACCCCATTGCAAATAAGGCTGATATTGTTATTAAACTTCTATCTCTTGCTGATAATTTATCTTCCCTGCTCCATACCTCTCCAAATAATACATCATCATTTAATTCGGCAAATTTAGGTGCAATATTACCTAACTTTTCTCTACCTGCTGTTTGTTTTTTCATTATTCATCACCTTCCAAACTCTTAAATTTTTCTACTTTCATACTCAAATGATATTTGTTCCTTAAATCTGCTATTTGCTTCATCATTTCTGATTTATGATGAATATCTAGTGCTTCTTCGTTTTTCCATCTATCAATAAGTAAAACTGTTTCATTATCATCGAAGGGTAAGAAGTATTGATATTTTAGATTACCTTCTTCTGCTCTTACTCTATCTACAATGCCACTAGATACCATTTCTTTAGCAAATTTTTTAGCATTACCGTTTTCACCTTTATAATAAATGTTAATAGTTATACTCATAATATCACCTACATAATCCAACTTGTTACATCATTTTCTGATATATTACTTGAAAATCTTTTAGCACTTACAAAATTAAGATTACTATATGTATTTTTTAAAGTATTAAAACTGTTTATTACACTTGAACCTCCTGATGTTGCAAATACATAGATTTTTTTATTTTCAAGATTATTTTCTTCAATAAAT
>CANRGD010000051.1 GCA_947630105.1 uncultured Bacilli bacterium
AAAAATAAATCACCTACTATTATTTATTTTAACACAAATAAATAATCTTGATATAAACTAAAAGAACACTTTTTATAAAAAAAAGGAGCCCTTAAGGCTCCAATCTATATACAGAGGATCTTCACACTAATTAGTGAACCTTCCTCAATAATAATATATGCATGTTTTTAAAAAATATACAAAAAAATTAACTTTTTAAAAAAACAATTATATGTTATTATAAATTAAAGAATAAAAAATAAAAAAAAGGAAAAACTAAGTAAAGGAAAAAGAAAATGGAAAAAAAAGAAATAAAAAATTTATTAGAACAAAATTTGGCAAAAATAGAAGATTTATGGAGGTCTCTTTGACATCCAACAAAAAGAAGAATCTTTAAAAAAACTAGAACTGACTACAGAGTCTCCTTCTTTTTGGAATAATAGAGATAATGCAGAAAAAATTTTAAAAGAAATAAATGAGCTAAAAACAACTATTTTATCTGTAAAAAATATAAAAAAAGAAATACTAGATAACTTAGAAATTTTAGAATTAGAAAATAATGATTTATCTTTAGAAACTCAAATAGAACAAGAAACATTAAAAATAAAAAAAGAAATAGCTAACCTTAACTTATTATTACTACTTAATGGTCCTTATGATAAAAATAATTGCATAATGGATATTCATTCTGGAGCTGGAGGGACAGAAGCTTGTGATTGGGCACTTATGCTTTATAGAATGTATACTAGGTGGTGTGAAAAGAAAAAATATAAAATTGAAATACTAGATTATCAAGTAGGAGACGAAGCAGGTATAAAAAGTGTATCTTTAAGAATAAAAGGGAAAAATGCCTATGGATATTTAAAATCTGAAAAAGGTGTTCATAGATTAGTTCGTTTATCACCTTTTGATTCTAATAATAGAAGGCACACCTCTTTTGCCTCTATTGATATAACTCCTGAAATAGAGCAAGATAATACAATAGAAATAGATGAAAATGATTTAAGAATAGATGTTTATAGATCAACAGGTGCTGGGGGACAAGGAGTAAATACTACTGATTCTGCTGTAAGAATAACTCATCTCCCCACAAAAATAGTTGTAACTTGCCAAAATGAAAGAAGCCAAATACAAAACAAAGAACAAGCACTTAAAGTTCTAAAAAATAAATTATTATTACAAAAATTGGAACAAGAAGAAGAAAAAATGAGCAAATTAAAAGGAGAACAAAAAAACATTGAATTTGGATCTCAAATTAGAAGCTATATTATGCATCCATATTCTATGGTTAAAGATCACCGCACAAATGAAGAAACAAGTAATGTTTCTAAAGTTTTAGATGGAGATATTGATATATTTATAGAAAGTTATTTAAAAAAGGGGTTATAAGATGGGATTATTATTCAAAAACAAATTTAAAGTCAATAATATTTTAGAAAAAATAAATAAAAAAGCCATAATTAAAAGATATGGGAATTTTTTTATAGGTTGCCTCCTAATAGCTATAGCTTATAATTTATTTATAGCTCCAAATGAATTAGTGCCTGGAGGAGTAGGTGGGTTAGCCATAATTATTAATTATTTATTTAATATAGATAATGCTCTTACCATCCTCATATTGGGAATTATTTTATTAATAATAAGTTATTTTATTTTAGGCAAAGAAAAAACCACTGCCACCATACTTGGAGCTCTTGTCTTTCCTTTATTAGTTAAATTAACAGAAAATATAAATGTTTGGATAAATATAGATACCTCTCAATTACTTCTTTCCACAGTATTTGGTGGAGTTCTTTATGGCTTTGGAGCTGGAATGGTATTTAAAGCAGGTTTTACTACTGGGGGAACCGACATAATTAATCAAATATTATCAAAATATTTAAAAATTGGAATAGGCAAAAGTATGCTTTTAAGTGATGGGTTAATAGTTTTTTCCTCAGCTTTTATTTTTGGACCAACACATTTTATGTATTCAATCATAATATTATATATTATAAGTATAATGTCTGATAAAGTAATTTTAGGAATTTCTGATAGTAAAGCTTTTTACATAATAACTAACAAAGAAGCTGAAATAAAAGAATATATAATAAAATACTTGAATCATGGCGTAACAGTTTTTAATGCTAAAGGGGGCTTTGCTAAAGAAAGAGAACACGTTTTAATGTGTGTTTTACCAACCAAAGATTATTATAAATTAAAAGAAGGAATCAACGAAATAGATTCAGAAGCATTTTTTGTAGTTACTGACGCCTATGAAGTATTTGGAGGCGAATAGCATGGAAGAAATGTTAACATGCATTAAAAAAAAGAAAAATCTTTATAGAGTTATATTAATGACCTTATCTCTACTTTTAAGTGCAATTTTATATAATTTATTTTTACTACCAATGAATTTAGTCACAGGTGGAGCCAATGGAATTGCAACAATTACTAAATATGTATATAATATTAATCCTGCCACTATGATTTTATTAATAGCCATAGCTTGTGGCATAACTAGTTTATTATATTTAGGGGTAGAAAGAACAGCAGGAACAATAGTAGCAAGTATAGTATATCCTTTATTTGTACAATTAACATCTTTTTTATCTAATACTATAACAGTTACAGAAAATGAAATGTTTATTTTAGTAATATTTGCAGGAGTTTTAAGTGGAGTTGCTAATGGACTGATGTATAAAACAGGCTATAGTAATGGAGGATTTCCAGTAGTTAGTCAAATCTTATATGATTATTTTAAAATAGATATTGCTAAATCTAGTTTGGCAATTAATATATTTATAGTTTTAATTGGTACTTTTTTCTTTGGTACAACAAATGCGATGTATGCCATAATATTTTTATATGTAAATAGTATAATATTAGATAAAGTATTATTAGGAGTATCAAATAATAAGTTATTTTATATTATAACTAGTGAAGAAGAAAATATAAGAAATTATATAATAAGTACTTTAAAACATAGTGTTACATCTTTTGATGTTCAAGGCGGATTTTTAGAGAAAAAAAGAAAAGTAATTATGGCTTTAATACCAACAAAGGAATATTATAGAGTAACTGAAGGAATAAAATTAATAGATAAAGAAGCATTTTTTGTTGTAACTGATGCTTATCAATCGGAAGGTGCAAAATGATGTAAATTAAAGAGAGATTATTTAATCCCTCTTTTTCTATAAAAAAATATATGCTATAATTATATAACTAAGGTGGTGAATAAAGTGGATTTGATACGAGTGAGAAATGTTGAAAAAAAATATAAAAATGGTGTTACTGCCATTTATGATTTAAATTTAGCTATAGAAAAAGGCTCTTTTGTATTCGTAATTGGTGGATCTGGAAGTGGTAAGAGTACCTTAATAAAAATGTTTTATCGTGAAGAAAAGCCAACTAAAGGACAAATTATTGTCGGAGGACTCGATGTAGCTAAAATAAAAAATAAAAAAGTATATAAATTAAGAAGAAAATTAGGTATAGTTTTTCAAGATTATCGATTATTACCTAAATTAACAGTATATGAAAATGTTGCTTTTGCGTTAGAAGTAATTGGAGCTAAAAAAGATGAAATTAGAGTAAAAGTTTTAAAAGCTCTTGAAGATGTAGGCTTAAAAAATAAAGTTCATAACTATCCAGATCAATTATCTGGAGGAGAACAACAGCGAGTTGCTATAGCAAGAGCTATAGTTAATAATCCCAAATTATTATTATGTGATGAACCAACAGGAAATCTTGATCCAGATATGAGTATGGATATTATGAAAGTTTTAGAAGCTATAAACAAAAATAGAGGAACAACTATAATAATGGCAACTCATGATAGAGATATAGTCAATAAAATGAAAAAGCAAGTTATTACATTAAAAGATGGACATTTAGTAAATTTTAAACAGAAAGGAACTTATAATAATGAAGCCGTTTAGAATGTTATCTAGGAGTATTAGAGATGCCTTCAAAAGCTCCATCAGAAATTTTAGTTTATCATTAGCTTCAATATCATGTATTACAATAACTTTAATTATAGTAGCAATTGCTATTATAGCTTCTTTCAATGTTCAAAGTGTAACTAAAGAATTAGAAGAAGACTTAACAATTGTTGTATTTATGGATAATGATATAACAAGTAAAGAAATTGAAAAAACTAAAAATAGTTTTTCTAAAATAAATAATATAGAAAGTTATGATTTTAAATCTAAAATAGACGTAAAAAAAGAACTGCAAAAAGAATCAGAAGTCTTAGGAACAGTTTTAGATGGTTGGGATGAAGAAGAAAGCCCTTTAAAAGATACTTTTCAAATAAAAGTAAAAAACATCGAAAAAATTTCTAAGACAGCATCAGAAATAGAAAAAATAGATAAAGTTAGCGTTGTTAGATATGGAGAAGGAATGGTAGATAAATTAATATCAGCATTTTCTTCAATACAAAAAGTTACTTATGGAATAGTAATAGCCCTTATTTTAGTAACAGTATTCTTAATAATAAATACTATCAAATTAACAATCTCTGCAAGAAAAAGAGAAATAGGTATAATGCGTTTAGTAGGAGCAAGCAATTTCACAATAAAAACACCATTTATTGTAGAAGGAATGATTTTAGGTATTTTTGGTTCCATAATACCAATCCTTTTAACAACCTATGGTTACTTAGCTTTTTATAAACACTTTGATGGTCACCTATTTTCTGAGGTTATAAGATTAATAAAACCAGAACCATTTATTTATAGTGTATCTCTAATAATTTTAGTAATTGGAATATTAGTAGGCATGATTGGTAGTGCAAGTGCTGTTAAAAAGTATCTAAAAGTATAATGAAAAAAAAGATAATAGTAAGTATATTAATAATTATTATTGTGTTTACTACTATAGCACTACCAGTAGAAACACAAGCTCAAACGATAAGAGAATTTGAATCAGAAGTTGAAAGATATACTAAAGAATTAGAAGATAAAAAAAGTAAAATAGCTAAAAATGATGCTGAAGTTGCTGAAATTAAAAGAAAAATTGCTTCTATAGAAAATCAAATAACTGAAGCTGAAAAAGAAATTACCGCTTTAGAAGAAGAAATTGATAAAAGTAATAAAGAAATACAAGAAAAAACAGAAGAAAGTAAAAAAATAATAGAATATTATCAAATTTCTAATGGCGATAATGCTTATTTGGAATATGCTTTTGGAGCATCGAGTATAACAGATATGATTTATCGTATGTCCATTGTTGAACAATTAACGGAATACAACGATAAAATAATGAAAGAATTAGAAGCTTTAATAGAAAAAAATGAACAGCAAAAAATAGAGTTAAATAAAAAGAAAGAAAATTTAAAAAATCTAAAAAATGAATTACAAAGTGAAAAAGAAAGAATTGATGCTGATACTGCTAATTTAAAAGCTGGAATGCCAGGTCTTGAAGAACAAATTAGATCCGCAAAAGCTCAAATTTCAAGTTTAAAAAGTATGGGCTGTGGTCAAGATGAAAGTGTAAGTGCTTGTGTATTTAGAGTTCAACAAAGTTCCGGAGGAAATGCATCTCTACCAAGTACTAATGGCTTTTTTAGACCAATATCATATGGATATATGACCCAAGGATATTCAGGCTATGGGGGACATTTAGGTGTCGATATGTCTAGCAATAATAAATCAATTGAAGTTTATCCTATTGCCAATGGAATGGTAACTGCAAAATATTATGATAATGCAGGGGCCTTAGTAATTAAAATTAGACATAATGTTGGTGGAAGCTATATTTATTCAACCTATGCCCATCTTAGAGCTTGGTATGTTAATATTAATCAATATGTTACAGAAAATACAGTCATAGGCTTAATGGGGTCAACAGGAAACTCAACAGGACCACATCTACATTTAGAAATAACAACATGTGACTGGAAATCAATAGGTGGGGGATGTACTTGGGCTCAATATCAAAGAAGTACTATAAATCCTACTAGATATGTCATGCTTCCATCAAGATGGAATAATCGCTAAAAAAAACTTCAAATGAAGTTTTTTTAATGTCTTATTTTTTGATAAGTTTTACCTCGGTCTTCTAAAAATGTTCCTAAATTATCATATCCTTTACTTTCTTTTTCCAAATAATAAAAATAGTCACCTGCTTTTTTAAACTCTTTAAAAAAGACATATAATAAATTATAATGTTCCATAAAAAAAGGATGATTAATAATAATATCTTCAATTAAATTATTAATTTCATTTTCATTAAAAAAAGGAGTATTTAATTCATAAAAACTATCATCAATTAAATAAATTTTAGGACCTTTACCATCTGTTGAACCAATAATAAGATTTTGAAAACACCAATCACATAAAGTAATTCCCAATTCGTTAAATTTAGGGATAGAAGATATAATTTTTTCTAAATTTGCAATTACAAAATCAGTAGGCAAAGTATATAATAAATCATTATTTCCTAAAGTATAAATATAAGGAGAAGAAGAACCAATATATTTTCCATTTGCATCTAATACAACATGATTACTTAATATTACTGGATCCACTAAAATTCTATTTTTTATAAAATAATTTAATTCTTTAATATTTGGATACCATTTTTCAATAATATTATTTTTAATTTTTTTATGAAATATTTTAACTGCTAAATCTTCACTATCGGTTTTTAAATGATAAACTGTTCCACTACTGCCCATTTTTCCATTTTTTAGTTCTAAAGTATAAGGCTTTTCATCTATTATTATTGTTTTTTTCACTTCTAATCCCTCCAATGTAAAAACATATTGTAGCAAAAAAAATATAAAAAGTCTTTATTTTTATTAAAAATGTTAATCCTTTTTAGAAATGATACCAAGAAATTTTTTAGAAATGATACCTTTAATATATAATATACATCCGAAAG
>CANRGD010000052.1 GCA_947630105.1 uncultured Bacilli bacterium
GAGTAACAATATTATACTAGTAAATAAATGATTTGCAAATTCATCCATTTACTAATCAGTATTATACGTGATATAATTTATTCTAGAGGTAGATGATATGAATAATAAGCATGGCTTTACTTTAGTTGAATTGTTAGTAAGTTTAGTATTATTAGGAGTTTTAATGGCTATAACTATTCCTAATATTGTTGGAATTGTTGACCAAAATAGAAATAATGTTTATATTGAAGATAGTGAAAAAATGCTTTCCTCAGCTAAATATAAAATGGCTAGTAATGATATAAAAAAACCTAGTGTAGGAGAATGTATTATAATGACATTAGGGTATTTAGATACTAATGACGACTATAAAAATACCCCTAATGATGGAGAATATGATAAAGGAAAATCCTTTGTAGTTATAAAAAGAGACACTTCAAGATATAACTATTATGTTCGCTTGGAAGAAAAAACTAAAGATAATAATCGTCGAGGTATCAAATTAATTTCTGAAAATAATTTAGATTCTTCCAATAAAGTTATTGACAACTTAAGCACATATAGTTGCGACTTTGAAAAAAATTCTAGTTGTAGTAGTTTAAGATTAAATGACAATAGTGGAGATACTTTAGTATGTTCAAGTTCAAATATTAAGGATGTATACAATAGTAATAGGTAATAATTAATAAAAAAATCTTGCAATAAAGAACTAAATTTATTATTATATTATTAAAGAATAAAGTTAGTGGAGGTCATCATGGAAAAAGATAGAAGTACAAAAATTATATCAATTATTACAATGATAATTGCGGTTGTTGGATTAACTTTAGGATTTGCATCATATACAAGATCATTAGATATATTTCCTAAAGCATCAGTAAATTTAGGTGATTCTAATTTTAGTGTCAAATTTTCTACTGTTTCCGATAAAGTAGAAGTTGATACTTTAACTCCTACAAGTATAGTTGGTAATGCTAAAGGAGAAGCAGGAATTATCCAAAATGATTTAACTAATCCAACTATTTCTAATTTAAAAGCTACTTTTTATGCTCCAGGAGAATCAATACTTTACACATTTTATGCCGTTAATAATGGAGCCTACGATGCTTATTTAAAGAAAATAAAAATAGCCAATGTAGAAGGTAATGATAGTGCTGTTATTTGTACTGCCAAAGATGAAAGTCATGCTGAATCTGTAACAGAAGCCTGTAAAGGAATTAAAATTACTGTAGATGTGGCTGATAATTTAGCAACAGCAACAACTTTAAAAACTGATAACTTAGAAAATATTACAGATAAAAAAATTGCTAAGACTTTTTCATCTACATACAATGGGCAATTAGTCAGAGTAAAATTAGAATATGTTGATGGTAGTTTAGTGGCAAATGGATCATTTGATGTACAATTTGGTAATGTATCATTAGAGTACAGTACTCAAGATTTTTAAGTAGGTGAAGTTTATGAATAATAGTAAAAGTCGTAAAGGTTTTACATTAATTGAATTACTTGCGGTTATAACCATTATGGGAATTTTAATGATGGTAGCTATTCCAGCAGTAACAAGAACAATTGAAAATTCTAGAAGAGATACTTTTGTTAATGTTGCTAAAAGCTATATCAATGCCGTTAGAGAAGCAGTTTTAGCAGAACAACTTACATGTGGAAGTAATACTAATGTAGCATCAGCAGATTGCAGTAATGGATGCTTTGTGTATATTAATAGTGATAAAGATGCCACAAAAGATTTAATGGAACAGGGTGGAAGATCTCCTTGGGGAAATAGTAATGTAATAGGCTATGTTCGATGGGTAAAAGTTGCTGATGAGACAACATATACTATTAAGTTAGTTGATAGTACAAATAGTACTACTGCTGTGCATGGCTTAACTGATTATGTAGAAGAAAAAAATTTAAATAGAGCAAAAATATCAACTAATTTGAAAAATGCAGAAGTTCCTACGATACCAGAAGGAAAAAAGTGTACACTTAGTAGATAAAAATCAGAAAATAGTTGCAAACAAATATGTTATTTGATATTATTAATTTAGAAACAATATAGAAAGGTGTTAATAAAAATGAAAAAAAATAATAAAGGTTTTACATTAATTGAATTACTTGCTGTTATTACAATTATGGGAATTTTAATGATGGTAGCTATCCCAGCAGTAACAAGAACAATTGAAAATTCTAGAAGAGATACTTTTAGTACTGTTGCTAAAAGTTATATCAATGCCGTTAGAGAGAATGTATTAGCTGATAATATAGATTGTGGAGGTACAGTAGCATCAGCAACAGCTAATGGTACTTATTATATAAAAATTGATGCTGATTCAGACGCAACAAAAGATTTAATGGAACAAGGTGGAAGATCTCCTTGGGGTAATAGTAATGTTATGGGATATGTAAAATGGGTAAAGAAAAATAGTTCAACTGGTGGAGTAGTTACCGAATATTCTATAAAATTAGGAGATAGTGCTGGACATGGTTTTACTGAAGAAGTAACAGAAAAAAGTGTTACAAGATCAAATGTTTCTACTAGTGGAGCTACTCCATCTGCATCAGATGCTCCAGCTTCAGCATCAGCATGTACATTAAATAAATAAGCAAATAAGAAAGATGATAAAAGATTTCTTCGTGGAATCTTTTTTTATGCTATAATGATTTTGGAGGTAGTAAAATGTTATTGATTGGTAGCCACGTAGGCTTTAATAAAGATACACAATTATTAGGAAGTTTAAATGAAGCTTTAAGTTATAAAGCTAATACTTTTATGTTTTATACAGGTGCACCTCAAAATACGAGAAGAAGTAATATTTCAAAAGAAATAACCGAAGAAGCTCTAGAAATTATGAAAAAAAATAATCTAGATTATTCTAAAGTTATTGTTCATGCACCATATATTGTAAATCTAGCAACTGCTGATCCAGAAAAGTTTATTTTTGCTGTAAATTTTATTAAAAGTGAATTAAAAAGATGTCAAGAGCTAGGCATTAAATATATAGTATTACATCCAGGAAGCCATGTCGGTAGTGGCATAGAAACTGGAATTACTAATATTGCCAAAGGTCTTAATATGATATTAGGTGAGACTGATGTTATGATTTTACTTGAAACAATGGCCGGAAAAGGAACAGAAGTAGGCTCTAAATTAGAAGAATTAGCTAAAATTATTAATTTAGTTCAAGATAAAGATCATATTGGTATTTGTCTTGATACCTGTCATTTAAATGATGCTGGTTATGATATTGTTAACTTTGACGACTTTTTAACAAAATTTGATTCCCTAATAGGTATAAATAAAATCAAATGTGTCCATATTAATGATAGTAAAAATGAACTAGGTTCCCATAAAGATCGTCACGAAAATATTGGTTTTGGTAAAATAGGTTTTACTACTTTAATTAATATTATATATAATGATAAATTAAAAGACGTTCCCAAAATTTTAGAAACTCCTTATGTAGATAGGCAATTTGCCCCTTATAAATATGAAATTGAAATGATAAGAAATAAAAAGTTTGCAGAAAATCTACTTGATAAAATTAGACAACAAAATTAAAAACTTTTATAAATAATTTTTATAATAATTATAAAGATAAACTATTTTTTCATATAAATTTTTATTCAATGAATTTTTTAAAATCTTAAAATTATGAGTATCTTTATTTAATAATTCATTTGAATGTTCTCTTATAAAATTATAAATTATTGTCGTTTCTTCATTAGTTAAGTCTACATTTTGAGTTTTAGCATAATTAATAATATCTTGTTTTTTTAATAAAGGAAGATATTTTTTTATTAGTTGTTTATAAATAAGAATCACCTCATTAAAATATATTAAATAACTTTTTAAATATGTGTTAAACTAATAGTAATAGGAGGAACTTATGAAAAAAGTAAGCAAAAGAGTTAAAAAATATAATTATGATAAAATTACTAATAAAAGATTTACTATTTTTATGATTGCTATATTAGTTGTATTTTCTATAGTTTGCATAAAATTAATTGATGTAATGCTTATTCAAAATAAAAAGTATGACGAAAAGTTACAAGAACTTGTTCATACGACAGTATTAGGTTCTAGTTCTCCTAGAGGAAGAATATATGATCGAAATTATAATATTCTTGTTGATAATAAATCTTTAAAAACAATTACTTATAAAAAAGAAAAAGGTATCACTAATCAAGCTATGCTAAAAGTTGCTTATAAAGTAATTAATCATTTAAATTTTGATTTAACTAATTTAACAGATAGAATGAAAAGAGAATTTTATTTGGCTAAATATAGTGATAAATGTAATAAATTGATTACTGCCAAAGAAAAAGAATTAGTTGTTCGAGGAAAGATGAGTAATAAAGAATTAGAAGAATTAAAATTAGAGAGAATTAGTGATAATGATTTAAAAAAATTAACTGAAATTGATTTAAAAGTAGCCTATTTGTTTTATTTAATGAATAAAGGTTATACATACGAAGAAAAAATAATAAAAAGTGATGTTAGTGATAGTGAATATGCTTATATATCTGAAAATAATGAAGAATTAACAGGCTTTAATACTAAACTTGATTGGGTTAGAGTATATCCATATGGAGATACTTTTAAATCAATTTTAGGTACAGTTTCCTCAACTACTCAAGGAATACCTGCCGAAGAAAAAGATTATTATTTAAGTTTAGGTTACTCTTTGAATGATAGAGTAGGCCTAAGTTATATAGAAAAACAATATGAAGAATATTTACATGGCGAAAAAGCTCAATATGAAATTGTAAATTCTCATGAAACTAAATTAGTAAAAGAAGGTAATAGAGGAAAAGATATTGTTTTATCAATTGATATAAATTTACAAAAAGAAGTTGAAAGAATTTTAAGTGAACAAGTTTTAAGAGCTAAAAGTGAAGCTAATACTGATTATTATGACCATTCAACAGTTATTATTCAAAATCCCAATAATGGAGAAATATTAGCTATGGCTTCTAAAAGAATAGTTAATGGCGAAATTATTGATAATACCACAAGTATTTTAACTTCTCCCATAACTCCAGGCTCAGTAGTTAAAGGTGCTTCAATGTTAGTGGGATATACAACAGGAGCCGTTAAAATTGGTGAATATATAAAAGATGAGTGTGTTAAAGTTGCTGGAGCTCCTGAAAAATGTTCTTCTGTTAATAATTTAGGAACTATTAATGATATTACTGCTTTAGCTAAAAGTAGTAATGTCTATCAGTTTAAAATAGCCATTAGAGTTAATGGCCAAGAATATTATAGAGGCATGAAATTAAATTTTAATCAAAAAGCTTTTGATACTTACCGACAGATGTATCATTCCTTTGGTCTAGGGGTAAAAACAGAAATTGATTTACCTGTTGAAAGTAAAGGTTATACTTCTAAAGATGTAAGTGCCGGTAATTTACTCGATTTTGTTATGGGTCAATATGAAACTTATACACCTATTCAATTATCTCAATATATATCAACTATTGCGAATGGCAAAGAAAGAATTGCTCCACATTTATTAAAAGAAGTTCATGCTAGTAGTACCTCTGAAAAATTAGGAAAAACAGAATTAACAACCGAAAAAAAAGTTTTAAATGAAATTTCCGTTGAAGAAAAATATATGAATAGAGTTAAAGAAGGCTTTTATGCAGTTATGAACTCTAATGGTGGCTATGGAGTAGGCTATATTGATAAAAAGATGCGTCCTGCCGGAAAAACAGGTACTTCTCAAAGCTTTGTTGATACCGATGGAGATTTTATAATAGATACCGAAACAATTACGAGTTCTTTTGTTGGCTATTTACCTGCCGAAAACCCCAAAATTTCAATAATGGTTACTTCCCCAAATTCATCACATCCCAACTCAAGTACCAATTTTGCTAGTTTAGTAACATATAGAATTACTCAACAAGTTACAAATAGTTATTATAATATGTTTGGTATCTAAAAAACTTATTTTTATTAATCAATTATGATTAGTACTCAGGAAACTTTATGAAGCCCTGAGTCGATTTTTATTTATGAGAAATATATTTTTAGAATATAATCATAATGAAAAATTATAAATCATTATGAGAAAATGTCAGTTTAGTAAAATTTATATCGTAAATTTTTAGACTAAAGTCCGTTTTTTTACGGATTTTTTTCTTTACTAGATTTAATGCCGTTTTTAGAAGAAAA
>CANRGD010000053.1 GCA_947630105.1 uncultured Bacilli bacterium
GATTTATATTAAAATTTTCATTTTAATATCTTTTTCATTTAATATGACTAGTTTTCCATAAAACTTTTCACACTATCCTTTTTATTAATTTATTTACTATTAATTTAGAAATTTTATTTATTATAAATGAAAAAATTATTGTTATTATTATTACTATGACAATGTATATTCCAGAGTTAAAATTTATTTTAATAAGTTGTAATATTTTAAAGCTAACATAATGAAATAAATATATTTCATATGAAATACTTCCTAAAAATTTAGAGATTTTATTTCCTAATTTTATTCTTGCAATTAATTGCATAAGTAACATCAATAAAACTATGGCTAATATTATTTTTAAACAATAATCTCCTATAAAATATAGAGGCTTAAATTTTAAATAAAGTAGTCCAAATATTACTCCTATGATAAAAAGACTAATGAGCTTAAAAAGATAATTTTTATTTATCCAACTTTTATAACTATTAAAATAATCATAAAGTATTATGCCATATGCAAATCCTAAACATTCAGTAGGCCACCTTAATGTTATTTTAAAAGGTGTTAATTTATCTACTAAACTACATATAACTACCAACATGATAATTAATATATCTTTTTTAAGATTACTAATTTTCATTTTATTTATTAAATAAAATAATAAGTAAAATAATAACAATAATAATACCCATTTATTAATATTAAATATATTTAATATTATGGATTCTTTGAATCCATAACTTAAAAATTCTATAATGGACGCAACTATGTTAATTATTATTGCTGGAACTAGTAATTTAGAAAGTCTATTTTGCCAAAAATTATTTAAATAATCTTGTTTATTATCCATTTTATATTTTAGCCCATATGATGATGTTAAAAAAAAGAAGGTAACTCCAATATAGGCAAAACTTCCTATCATATCTTGGATAGGATTTTGAAAGCTCTTTGGTATATGAACTAATATTACAATTATACAAATTATTCCTTTTAAAACTTTGGTATCTTCAAAAGTAAAAAAATCTTTTCTTTTTTCTATTTTAGCACCATATATTGTTATTAATATAAGGCTCAATAATAAAATACTCATTATTATATAAGTAATCATTTTTTATTTTTCCTTAAATTCTTTTTTAATTCTGCTTCTGATTCTTTAGAAAGACCATTTTTAGCTTTACAATTCATATCACATGTTGAACAGGAATCTAATTCTTCTTTACTTACTTTTTTATCTCGATAATCTCTAACAATTTTATTTTCATACATAGAATATTTTTGTTTTTTGAAAAATCTTAAAAATTTGTGTTTAATAACCCACCAAGCTGGTATCCATATATATTTATGCATTGCTGGGGATACTGAACCAATCATCCAACAATTACGATCACAATTTCGGACACAATTTCTTACTTTATCTGCTTGGGTAGAATTCCATAATTCA
The DNA here is from genome assembly GCA_947630105.1 of uncultured Bacilli bacterium. Lineage (GTDB taxonomy): Bacteria > Bacillota_I > Bacilli_A > RF39 > UBA660 > CANRGD01. The sequence goes on from CANRGD010000053.1 coordinate 1,424, forward strand.
TCCCATGATTGTTTATTTAAATTACCCATTACAAGTTTATCTTTAGTTCCATTACAAGGCATTACATCACCATAAGGATCAATGAAAAAGGTATCAAAAGCCATATCACAAGGTAGTAATCTTTTTTGTCCATATATATAATTTATTAACCCATGATTGAAATAAGCTCGAAACCATTTTTTTGGAGAATTTGAATTTAATAATTCATTAATTAAATTTTCAAATTCTTTGGCGACCATCGGTCTATCATGAATGATATTTTTTGACTCTACAAAATAAAAACTATTATGTAAAGAAGCAGTTGCAAATTCCATATTTAATTCATTAGATAATTTATATAAGGATACTAAATCTTTGGCATTAGCATCTTGAACTGTCATGCCAAATCCTACATCAGGATGATTCATCTCAACAAGTTTTTTTAAAGTATTATATCCTTTATTAAAACCATCTTCTAAACCTCTAATTTTATTATTTGTTTTTTCTAAGCCTTCAATAGAAATTCTGATTCCAACTTTTGGAAATTCTTCACATAATTTAATTATTCTTTCAGTAAAAAAACCATTTGTAGAAATAACTATTCGATCAGATTTTTTATATAATTCTCTTACAATATCAGCTAAATCTTCTCTTATAAAAGGTTCTCCACCTGTTATATTTGTAAAATACATTTTAGGTAGTTTCTTTATCGTTTCGATAGTTAATTCCTCATCTGGTTTTGATGGGCATTTATATCTATTACACATAGTACATCTTGCATTACATCTATAAGTTACAATAATTGTTCCATTTAATTTTTTTACTGCCATAATAATCACCTTAAATCTAAATAATTTTATTTAGCTCCTTTACCAAATAATACAACTTTAAATGTTTTTAAAAATATTTTTATATCCATAATTAAACTGCAATTTTCAGAATAGTACTTTTCTAATTTTAAACGTTCTTTAAATGTAGTATTACTTCTTCCATTTACTTGCCAATAACCTGTTATCCCAGGTTTAGTACTAACAATAATATCAAAATATTTTCCAATATCTTCTTTTTCTCGAGGTAAATAAGGTCTATTACCAATTAAGGACATATTTCCTATTAAAACATTTATAACTTGAGGTAATTCATCTATAGATAAGTTTCTAATAATTCTTCCTACTTTAGTCATTCGGGGATCATCTTTTAATTTTTTATATTTTTTGTATTCTGCAGCTAATTTTGGAGATTTCTTTATACTTTCAAAAAGAATTTCATCAGCATTTACAACCATTGATCTAAATTTATAAAATTTAAATTCTTTGCCATTTTGACCAATTCTTTTTTGAGTAAATATAATGGAGTGAAAATCTCCCATAAAAATATATGCTATTTTTATAATAATGGCTATAGGTATTAAAAATATTATACCTATTAGAGATATTAAAATATCGCATATTCTTTTTATTAATATATAAATTTTAAATTTTAGTGTTTTTTTTCTTATAATTTGGTTAGTATGATTGCTATTTTTACTCATTGTGATGATACCTCATTTTCTATTAATTCTATTAGGACCCTTATAAACTCTCTTATCTTTTTTAACTTTTAATTATTTTAATTATATCAAAGATTTATACATTTGTAATTATTTTTTTAGATAAAGTTCATTTTCTTTAGAAAATATAAATTTTAGAAAAAAGAAAATAAAAGAAATTATAAATGCTAATATTAGAAAACTAATTATATCTTTGGAATGATTTATATTATAGGGATATTGAGAAATAATAGCATAATCTAATACTTTGTATTGTAAGCCATAATTTTCTTTTATTTCTTCTAAAAAAACTTCTGAAATACTATTTGCTAAATTTTTGGCTAAAACATTATTTACATTTTTTACATTAATATTAATTAACTCAGTATTATTAATTGAATTAACTTCTAATTCAGTTAATAATTTTTCAAGAGGATAAGTAATATTTAAATTTAATATTGCTTTTTCTAATACTTTTCTACTTTTTATTATTTCTTTATAAGTATTAATTCGACTAACGTCTAATTGAGCTGTAATTTCACTATCATTAATTAATATAATAGATGTTTTACTTTTATATTCAGGAATTTTAATTATATAAGAATAAATAATGCCTATTAATAATATTGAAAAAATAATCAATGCTATATATTTAATATTTCTTTTAAAATAATGATACATATCAATTAAATTAATTTCTTCCATGAATCTCAACCTTTCTTAAAAGTATATTTAATTGTAAGAATATTAATTTAATTTAATTTATATTGATTGAAAATAATAGACTTTTAACAATTATTTATATACTTTTTATATAAGTTTATTCTATTAATAATTGTTTCTTTACCTAAAATTTTCATTATTGAAAATAAATCTGGTGATTTTGTTCTACCTGTTATTATTACTCTTAAAGCTTCACATATATCTCCAACATGGCCTTTGAAAGATTCTTTATTATTTTTATATTCTTTTGGTGAACTGGCATAACCATTTTTAACAGCAAATTCTTTTATTTCAGAAAACCAAGTTTCATTATTTAAATCTAAATTAAGATAATTTTCAATATAATCAGTAACTAAGTTAATGTCATAAATTTTATCGCCATCATATTTTTGATAATTTTCTTGTATAAATAATTCATCTAAAGCATAAGAAAATTCTTCTTTTACATCACTGTATTTACTTATATCTTTTCTCGGTCTATCGCCATCTTTTTCTATATTTAAAAATTTTATCATTTTTTCTTTATTTTCTATTAATAATTTATGATATTCTTTATCAAATTTTTCTGTATATTTTAATGTTTCATTATATACTTCTTCTCCACTTTTACGGGAAAAATAAGTTTTACAAATATTATTTAATTTGGCTTCATCAAATGATGTACCACCAATTGCTTGTTTATTAAAAGAAAATTCAAAATCTTCTATTTTTTTATTTTGATTATTTAAATACCATTCTTCAAAATTAGTATTGGCTATTGTTGCTAAATATAAATGAAGCGCCTCTATAGGAATTCCTACTTCTTCATAATATTTAGCTCCTGCCCATAGATCTTTTCTTTTTGATATTTTTCGAATTGTTCCTGTTTCACTATCTTTTATTGTTATTGGAGCTATATGAGCATATTGAGGTCGGTTAAAGCCTAATATTTCAAATAATTGAATATGAAGTGGGAGGCTTGAAACCCATTCATCACCTCTTATTACATGGGTTGTATGCATAAGATGATCATCTATAACATGAGCTAAATGATAAGTTGGGGTTCCATCTTTTTTTAATAAAACCATATCCATATCATATTCAGGAAATTTCATTTTTCCTTTTATTGCATCAATAATTTCTATTTCTTTTTTAGCATTTCCAGGCGATTTTAATCTTATTACATATTCTTCTTTATTATTAAGCTTCTCTTTTACTTCTTCTAGTGATAAATCTCTATCAACTGCATAATAGCCATATATTCCTATTTTTGTCTTATTAATTTCTTGTTCTTCTTTTATAGATGCTATTTCTTCTTCTGTCATAAAACAAGGATAAGCATAACCTTGGACAATTAAATCTTTGACATAAGTTTGATATATTTCTGTTCTTTCACTTTGCAAATAAGGACCATATTCTCCCCCATAAGTGTATCCTTCATTAGGAAGTATATTAAATCCTTTTAATACTCCTGTTATATTGTCAATACCATCTGCAACGGCTCTTTTTTGATCTGTATCTTCTATTCTTAATATAAATTTGCCGTCACTTTGTTTAGCATATACCATATCACAAAAAGCTGAAAATAAGTTTCCTAAATGGACACTTCCTGTTGGACTTGGTCCATATCTTGTTACCATAGCTCCATCTTTTAATTTTCTTTCCGGATATTTTTGTTCATAGTAATCTCTATTATGTTTTATATTTGGAAATAGCAAATCTGCTAATTGTTTTCTTTCATTTATGTCCATTATAACCACACATTCCTTTCACTTTGTTCAAGGCACACATAGTCATGAAAACTTGAACAAAATTTATTTTATATTTATA
>CANRGD010000054.1 GCA_947630105.1 uncultured Bacilli bacterium
AAAAAAAGATAAATTTTTCATCTTTTTTCTTAAAATTTATCTTTTCTACTATTATCGGCTGTAAATACTAACAAATTATATTATTTTTATAAATCTTCTTCTTTAATTATATATTCCCATCCAGGTTGCCAATTTCCTTTTTTTCTCCAATCATTATCGATAGCTTTTTCCCATGATATATGTTTAGTAATTACTTCAATTGCAAGTTGTGGAGCTCTATGAGCCATTATTCCTATTGTTTTTCCTTGATAATTTTCTAAAACAAATTTTAGAAAATCTCTAACTCTAATTTCTACGTCTTTTAATGATTCACCGTTTGGAAAACATTTATTAATATGATTTTCATAAACAACTAATTTTTTATCTTTACCATCTAAATCCCCATAATTACACTCTCTAAGGCGTTTATCTTGATATTTTTCAATACTACCAAAAGCAAGATTAGCTGAATCTACTGCTCTAATTAGATCAGATGAAAATAAAACGTCAAATTTATAAGGAGTGTTTTTACCTAAATTGATTGCCTGTTCTATTCCAGTATCATTTAATTTTACTTGCTTAAAACCACTACAAAGACCTTTAGCATTATCATAGGTTGTACCATGTACAAAATATATTATTTTTATTTCCACATTTATCACCACTATTTCATTATACTATCTTTTTATATAACTAAAAAGTCATAGTAAAATATTTTAATAAAAATTAAGTTACTCTCTTGACAACAAAAACATATATATGGTAATTTTAATTTGTGAGTAACAGAAATATGAAATAGTGAAAATATTAATAACAAAAAAACAGAAAAATCAAAGTCAAAATAAAATACAAATAAAAGCATTGAGGTTTTATATGATAATGAGTATTTTTGGTTGACTCAAAAAACAATAGCAGAGTTATTTATGGAGAATGCCTAATTAGAACCAGTTACTGATTATGAATACAGCAAATTAAAATAATATCAATAAAAATTGAATGAAATGAAGTGATAAATAATGAAAAATGAAATCGTATTATTTGAAAATCAAAAAGTTACGTTAGAAGTCAATATGAAAGATGAAACTGTATGGCTTAATAGAGAACAATTAGCAAAATTATATGATAGAGATATAAAAACAATTGGTAAGCATATTAATAATGCTTTAAAAGAAGAATTAGATAATTCAAGTGTCGCAAAATTTGCGACAGTTCAAAAAGAAGGTAATAGAAATGTTAAAAGAAATATTGATTACTATAATCTTGATATGATTATAAGTGTTGGATACCGTGTAAAATCTAAAAATGGTGTTATTTTTAGAAAATGGGCAACTAAAATATTAAAAGATTATATGATTAAAGGCTATGCTGTTAATCAAAAGAGATTAGAATATCTTGAAAAAACGATTAAGCTAATAGATATTGCAGGAAGAATAGATACTGAATTAAAAGGAACAGAAGCCCAAGATATAATTAAAGTAATAAATAATTATTCAAATGCTTTAACTTTACTTGATGATTATGATCATAAGAAAATATCTAAACCAAATGGAACTAAAAACAATAATAAAATCACATATGAAGGTTGTAAAAATATAGTTAGTCAACTCAAATTTGAAAATGATAGTGATTTATTTGCTCTTGAAAGAGATGACGGATTAAAATCTATAATAGACGATATCTATCAATCTTTTGATGGGAAAGATTTATATCCCACTATTCAAGAAAAAGCAGCTAATTTCTTATATTTAATAACTAAGAATCATACTTTTATTGATGGAAACAAAAGAATAGCTGCAACACTATTTATATATTTCTTAAAATTCTATAATATCTTATATAATGAACAAGGCCAAGTAATTGATAACAATACACTTGTTGCAATTACACTACTCATTGCACAATCTAATCCTAAAGAAAAAGATATTCTAATTGATTTAGTAATGAATTTTTTAGTTTAAAAATAGATTTGACAGGATACTGCATTGTTCCATTTGACCAAGAAAACGTGGTTTAATCATATTACAGTAGAAGTACCAGGAGTTGAAACGAAGAATGTTTGGTTAGAACCAGTTACTGACGATGAATACAATAAAATGTAATGTAAAAAAACTAGTTTTTAACAACTAGTTTTTCTATATAATAAACCAAATAATACATTATAGTAGCAATTATCCCAAGTAATATAATTCCACTCATAACAAGACTTAAATTAAATATTTGAGATCCATACATTATTAAATAACCTATTCCTTTTTTAGAAACTAATAATTCACCCATTATTACACCAATTAAACTCATACTGACATTTATTTTTAACATACTTATAATATTTGAATAATTTGAAGGAAAAACTACTTTTGTCAAAATTTGAAATTTATTAGCTTTTAAACTTTTTAATAATTTTATCTTATTAATATCAGTATTTATAAAAGCTTGATATATATTAATAATTGTTATTATTAGTGAAACTAAGAGTGCCATAAATATAATTGATTTTATATTTGCTCCCATCCATATAATTATTATTGGACCAAGAGCTACTTTAGGTAAGCTATTTAATACTGTTAAGAATGGATCTAATACTCTATATAAAGTTTTATTCCACCATAATATTGTTGCAATTAATACTCCTATTATTGTTGCAAGTGAAAAACTTATAAATGTTTCATAAACTGTAGTAAATATATGTTGGTATAAATTATGAGAATTATGTAAACCTATTATAGTTTTAACTATACTTGATGGTGATGAATAAATAAATGTATTTATCCATTTAAAATGTGATGCTACTTCCCATAGGCCTATTAAAAATACTAATAATAGAATTTGACTACTTATTATAAATATTTTGTTTCTTTTTAATTTTTTCAAATATTCATTATGTTCATCACTATACATGGATATCTAAATCCTTCCATATTAAATCGTAATATTTACCAAAACCCTCTAATTTACGATTTTCAATAGGTGTAGATTTACCTTTTAATTCTATATTATATATATTTTTAATTTTACCAGGTCTTTTACTTAAAACTATTATTCTATCTGCCATAGATATTGCTTCAGATAAATCATGTGTCACCATAATTGCACTTTTCTTCTCTTTTTTTATTATTTTAAATACATCATCTGATACTGCAAGTCTTGTTTGATAATCTAGTGCACTAAATGGCTCATCTAAAAGAAGTATATCAGGATTAATAGCAAGAGTTCTAATTAATGCAACTCTTTGCCTCATACCACCAGATAAATTTTTTGGATATTTGTACATAAAATCTTCTAATCCATACATTTTAAGTAGATTAATTGCTTTTGTTTTTGTTTCTTCATTTAAATTTTTGGTTATTTCTAAACCAAGTAATGTATTTTGTAAAATTGTTCTATTATCAAAAAGTGCATCGTTTTGTAACATATATCCTACTAATGTATTAGGTTTATTAAATTTTATATTACCATTAGATGATTTTTCCAAAGAGGAAAGTATTGATAAAATAGTACTTTTACCACATCCACTTGGACCAACTATTGCAATAAATTCTCCTTTATCTAAACTAAAGCTTACATCATCAAGTGCTAGGATTTCTCCATCTTTATCATGATAAATTTTCTTTAGATTATTGACTTCTAAAAGTTTCATTATTTAACCTTAGTGAAAAAACTTGTATCAACTAAATCATCATAATTAACTTTTTCTTCTATTGTTTTTGAATCTATCATGATATCTTGAATTCTATCAAAATCTGCTTCTTTTATTTCTGGTGTTTTATACCATGCATTTATTTCTTTATATCTATCTATTGCATTTTTCTATTGTAGTAAGTGTTGTATCTGGGAAAAATTCTAATCTATTTTTAGCTATTTCTTTACTTGAATGAGTATCTACGTATTTTAAACCTTTAGCTATAGCATTAGTAAATTTTTGTACTGTATCTTTGTTTTCTTCTATAAAACTTTTTTTAGCATTATATGCAGTATATGGAATGTCACCAGCAAGTTCACCGATCGATGCAACTACATAACCTAATCCTTGTTGTTCCATTTCACTAGCATTTGGTTCAAATAAACTTACATAATCTCCTACTCCAGATAAGAATGCTCCTTGCATTGAAGCAAATTCTATAGATGTATCAGTATTTAAATCTTTATTAGGATCTATATCATTATTTCTAAGTGCCCATTCAAAATTCATAACAGGCATTCCACCAACACGTCCAGCTATTACATGTTTTCCTTTTAAATCTGATATTTTAAAGTTATCTTCTTTTTTTCTTCCTACTAGGAAAGAACCATCTTTATTTGTAAGTCCTGCAAATGTTTTTAAGTAATCTTTTTCTCCACCATTATAGATATAAATTGTTGCTTCACTACCACAAAAACCTATTTGTACATCTCCAGATAGTACAGCAGCAGTTACTTTATCAGCACCAGCTATAGTAGTTATTTCTACATCTAATCCTTCATCTTCAAAATAACCTAAAGATTTAGCAATATATTGTGGCGCATAAAAAATACTATGTGTAACTTCTCCAACGCTAACTTTAGTTAAATTTTTATTATCATCCTTTTTGTTATTTTCAAATATAAGAGTACAAGCTAGAGCAAGTAACGCAATTAAAACAATTACCCAACCTATAATTTTTTTCATTATTTTTATCCCCCTTTATCTAGAGTATTATATGTTTTTAAAATATTAATTGTTACATAACAAAAGAAGAACAAATTGATAAAATTAATTTTTTATGAAAAATAAATTTTATCCTAATTTTTATTTTAATTTTAAAATATCTTCCTTAGTTAAACCTGTATATTTAGATATAGTGTCTATATCAACATTATCATCTAACATTTTCTTAACAATATCTATCTTATTTTGTTCAACACCTTCATCATAACCATCACTGTAAATATCATTTTTAATCATTTCTATTTCTTTTTCTTTTGGCATGAAATCTAACATTCTTTTGTTATTACTTAAATCACTGGCTTTATTAGCTATTTTATCTGC
>CANRGD010000055.1 GCA_947630105.1 uncultured Bacilli bacterium
CATAAATCCTTATTTTATAAGGGTTTGCGAGATTATTTACCACAACAGTTTTTGTATTTCTTCCCACTTCCACAAGGGCAAGGATCATTTCTTCCTATTTTTTTTACTCTTTTAGGAGATTTTTTTATTTTTTCTTCACTTTCATTTGTTATTTTCTTTTTTGAAACTTCTTTTCTTTCTATATTTTGTCTTATTTCGGCTTTTAATAAAAATATTGAAACATCTTTATCTATTTTTTGAAGCATATTATCAAACAAGTCAAATCCTTCTATTGTATAAGCTCGTAATGGGTCTTCTTGAGCATATCCACGTAAATGAATGCCTTCTCTTAAATGTGACATAGTATTAATATGTTCCATCCAATAGTTATCAAGGACTTGTAAGGTAATAACTTTTTCAAATTCATCAACAATTTCTTGAGGAATATCTTTTAATTTATCTTCATATTCATTTATAACTTTTTGGGAGATATAATCTATTATTTCATTTGTTTCCTTATTATTAATTTCAGAATATTTTATATCTTTTTTTAACAAATTTTCATTAACAAATTCACAAATTTCTTTTATATCATTATTTGTTAGGTATCCTTCAGGGGCAATATGCGAATTGACTAAATCTTCAATATGATGTCTTAATGAAGATAATACCATTTCGTGAATTGATTCACTATCTAATATTTTATTTCTTTTGTCATATATTATTTCTCTTTGATTATTCATGACATCATCATATTGTAGTAATGATTTTCTGATATCAAAATTGTTTCCTTCTACTCTTTTTTGAGCTGAACTAATTGATTTAGTAAAAGTTTTGCTTTGAATAGATTGTTCTCCTAATCCCATTGATTTCATCATGTCTCCAATTCTATCTGATCCAAATCTAATCATTAAATCATCTTTCATAGAAACAAAAAATTGAGTATATCCTGGATCTCCTTGTCGTCCAGAGCGTCCACGTAATTGGTTATCTATACGGCGTGATTCATGTCGTTCTGTACCTATTACACATAAACCTCCTAAATTTCTAATTTCATCAGAAAGTTTAATATCTGTACCACGTCCTGCCATATTAGTTGCAATAGTTACTGATTTGTGTTGTCCTATTTTAGAAATTATTTCTGCTTCTCGAGCATGATTTTTAGCATTTAATACTTCGTGTGGTATATGAGCTTGCTTTAACAATTTACTTATTAATTCACTTGTTTCAATAGCAATAGTACCTATTAAAACAGGTTGTCCCTTATCATAACAATCTCTAACAAAATTTATAATTGCTTTATATTTGGCTTCTTTTGTTGCATAAACTAAATCTGGAGCATCTATTCTAATAATTTCTTTATTCGTTGGTATTTCAATAACATACATATTATAAATATTTCTAAATTCTTCTTCTTCAGTTTTAGCTGTTCCAGTCATTCCAGATAATTTTTTATACATTCTAAATAAATTTTGGAATGTAATAGTAGCCAAAGTTTTTGTTTCTTGATTTATATTAACTCCTTCTTTAGCTTCTATTGCTTGATGTAAGCCATCGGAATAAGCTCTACCTTTCATTAATCTACCTGTAAACTGATCAACTATTACTATTTCTCCATCCTGAACAACATAATCAACATCATTTTTCATAGAATAATTTGCCCGTAAAGCTTGATTTATATAATGTACTAAAGAAGCATTTTCTATTTCATATAAATTGGTTACATTAAACTCTTTTTCTGCTTTATCAGAACCTTGTTCAGTTAAATTTACACTTTTTGTTTTTTCATCATAAATATAATCTTGATCTTCTTTTAAACTTTTAGCAAATTTATCAGCAGCTAAATAAAGATTATTACTTTTCATCTCTCCACCAGAAATAATTAATGGTGTTCTTGCTTCATCAATCAAAACTGAATCCACTTCATCAATAATGGCATAATTAAGTTTTCTTTGAACTCGTTCTTCTTTTCTAATTACCATATTATCTCTAAGATAATCAAAACCTATTTCATTATTTGTTGAATAAAGTATATCACAATTATAAGCCTCTTGTTTTTCCTTTACGGACAATTCTCTCGTATTAACTCCTACAGTTAGACCTAAAAATTTATGAATTCCACCCATCCATTCAGCATCACGAGTAGCAAGATATTCATTTACTGTTATTATATGAACACCATTGCCAGTTAGCGCATTTAAATATGCAGGTAATACACTAGTTAATGTTTTTCCTTCACCTGTTTTCATTTCAGCTATATTTCCATAGTGTATAGCTAAACCACCTAATATTTGTACATAAAAATGTTTTTCTCCAATAACACGATATGAAGCTTCTCTAGCTGTAGCAAATGCTTCTACTAAAATATCATTTAAAGTTTCTCCTTTTGATAATCTTTCTTTAAATTCTTCTGTCTTATTTTGTAATTGAGTATCTGTTAACTTTGAATATTCTTCATCTAAAGCCATTATTTTATCTGCTAATATTCTAAATTTTTTTAATTCTTTATATTCGTGATCAAATATTTTATTTAAAAATCCCATTAGTTAGTCATCTCCTTAACACTATATTCTAACAAATAAATTTAAGAAAAAAATAGAATACTCTATTTTATTCTGAAGAAATAATTCCATAATTTCCATCATTTCTTTTATAAATAACTGAAATATTATTAGTATCACTATTTTTAAACATATAAAACTGATGCCCTAGTAATTCCATTTGTAATATTGCTTCTTCCTCGTTCATTGGTTTTACTTCTATAAATTTTCTTTTTAATATTTTATTTTCTTCAGTTTCAATGTCATTTTTATCAAGCAAATCAAATGTAAACTCATGACTTAATTTTATTTTTTTTGAAGTAAGTCTTTTTTTATTTTTTATTATTTGCCTTTCTAATTTCTCTATAACTTTATCAACAGTTAAATAAAAATCATTTGTAGATTCTTCAGATCTTAAAATTAAATTTTTCAAAGGAATTGTTATTTCTACTTTTTGTTGATAATTTTTAACTTTTATAATAACTTTAGCAACAACTGAATCATAATTTTCTATATATTTATCTAATTTATGTAATTTTTCATTAAGATATTCTTCCATAGAAGATGTAATTTTTATTTTATCACCATGTATATTAGCTTTCATTTTATCTTTTCCTTTCTTAAAAAGATTATAACATTTATTATAAAAAAAAACTACTATTTTAAATTAGCAGTTTCTTTTATTAACTTTACGTTAATTGCTTGATATCCTTTGCTTGTTTCAATAAGTTTAAATTCTACCATTTGTCCTTCAGATAAAGTTTTATAACCATCTAATTCTATTGCAGAATAATGTACAAAAATATCTTCATTTTCTTTAAAATCAATAAATCCATAGCCTTTATCATTATTAAACCATTTCACGCGTCCAATCATCACTATGCAACACCTCACATTCTACCAATAATTTTTATATTTGGTGTTTTTATTGTAACAAAAGTTAGAAAAAATGAATATAAATTCCGTAATTGGTATTATGTATTTCCATTATTGGTAATTTTTCGATTTTTTTTTACAATTTTTTAGCTTTTTAATATGTTTTTTAACAATTTACAGAAAATTAATTTTTATACTTAATTATTAATTATAATGTAATTGTGGGTGAGAACAAATGAAAAAACGTTTTATAGATAGCGTATCTTCATTTATTACTAAATATAATGATTATTCAGATTTAGATTTAAAAAAAATAAATTATGGAATAGAGGGGTTATATTTAACATTAACTAAAACTATTGTTATTATGATTTTAGCCATTATTTTAAATATTTTTAAGGAAGTTCTTTTAATTATTATAGTATTTAATATAATAAGATATTGCGGATTTGGATTTCATGCAGAAAAAAGTTATCAATGTTTAATTTATTCAATAATAAATTTTATATTACTACCATTATTTTTTTTAAAAGTAAATTTTTCATTGAATACTTATTTGGCGATTTCTATAGTAAGCATTATAACATATATAATATTTTCACCAGCTGATACTATAAAGCGTCCTCTCCCTAATAAAAAGAAAAGAATTATTAGAAAACTTTTAACAACTTTTTTAGGATTAATTTGTTTATTTTTAATTATTTATTTTAATAATGTTAAAGTTTCGAGTATTCTTGTTTGTAGTATGGTTATTGAGGCTATTGCAATTTGCCCACTTACATATTTTATTTTTGGACAGCCTTATAATAACTACAAAAAATTAAATCGCGCATAAATACATATAGTATTTTTGCAAATAAAGTAAAAGGAGGTAAAAAAGTGAAAAAATTAGCAGGAATAATTGCTGCTGTTGCTATGTTAGCTACAGGGGCTGCAAGCTTAGGATGTTTTTGGTGGTTAATGGATGAACCTGAAAGCATGAATTTATTTAATGACTAGAAATTATTTATGATTTCTAAAAAACTATTAATGTTTAATTAATAGTTTTTTCTGTTTTTATTATTAGTTTTTGTATATAATATCCTCCTATTTCT
>CANRGD010000056.1 GCA_947630105.1 uncultured Bacilli bacterium
AGCCCTTGACTAAAAGCGATGACAAACTAAATTGTATAAATATATCTTATATCTCAATTTACTTTTGAAATTAAATAATATTACAATTTCTTCTGTAGTAATTTTCTTTTCTTTTACATTATTAATATAATTTATTAAATTATCTAATAACTTATCAAAATAATCTGTATAATAATTTTTCCTTTTTTCAGCATGTTTTATTAACAATTTTCCTGGATCAAAAATAAAAATATTTGTATTTTCTGTCTTTTCTAAAACATCTATTAAACTATTCATAAAAGGAAGTGCATATTTTAATTTATTAGTTCCAATTAAAGTACCCAAACTACTCTTAAAGTCATACTTCATAATCTCTAAATTTTTTACTCCTATACCAATAGGTACCATATCTAAAGTTTTAATTTCACTTTCTATATCACTTAATCTTACTTGCTCTGGAAGTGTTGGAATTGGTTTAGCTACTAAATTATTTTTAGCTTTTAATTCTTTTATTTTCTCTAATATAAAGTCATTTAATTTATTTTCATCTTCTACAATAGATGCTGTTTGAAATTCATGTAAAGTTTCATCTTTATAAAGTCCTCTTCCAATAATATCTCTTGGTACTAATTTACTTCTTACATTAAAGATTGCTAAATAATCTGTTGGATCTTTTAACTTAAATGCATAAAAAGTTTGAATACTTTGAACAAATTTTCTTGAAATAGATGAAGTACTATTTCCTGTTAGTATATAAATAATACCATATCGTTCTGAATCTCTTATATATTCTGAAAATGTATCAAATAAATTTTTATCAATTTCATTTATAGAATCAAAATTATTCATTATAATTACTTTTAATGGCATTTTTTCTGTACTATTTTTAATAAAGTTTTTATATTCTCCACCATAATCTGCAAATAGCTTTTTACGCATTTCTAATTCTTCTCGTAACATTTTAAATAAATTAACATATTTTTCATCTTCTCCTAATAAGACAAATCCACCTACATGAGGAGCTTTCTCAAAAATTCTTAAGTACTGAGAACCATAATCAATTACGTAAAAGTTAATTTCTGCTGGAGTATATCTCATCATAGTAGAATATATAATACTAGTAATAAACATTTCTGTTTCTTTACTATCAGTACCATATATAGCAATATTTCCTTGTTCAATAAAATTATGAGTAAGTAGTCCTTGTTCTTGTTTTTCTGGAGCATCATATTCTCCTAATATTGAAACTACATCATATGGAGTTGCTTTTATATCATATTTTTTTATCAATGCATCTATTAAAATAATAGCTGGAATATTTTCACGCCATAATCTTTTAGCAAATTTATTTGTTTTAGTTGCAACTTCTATTATATTTTTCAAAATTACGCCCAGTTGTTCTCCTTGAGCTTCTATTTTAATATTTTTACTTGCTTGAATACTTTTAATAACTGCTCCTATTTCATTTACTACATTAACACTTTTATCAACTTGTTTGATAATTTTATCTGAAGGATAATATTTAGCTCCACACCAAGCAGATTGTCCTAAAACAAAATACTCATCATATCCTACTTGAAGATAAAATCTACCTGTTTGTTTTAAACTTGCAGCATCTGGTCTTTTTAACATTTCTTTACTATCAGCTTCATCTTGTACTTTTAAACAAATATGGAATTTTGAGTTTGACCAAATTTGATCATTTACAACTCCACTTGGTTTTTGCGTTGCCAAAATTAAATGTACTCCTAATGAACGTCCAATTCTGGCAATACTAATTAAATTATCCATAAAGTCTGGTTGTTGACTTTTTAATTCAGCAAATTCGTCACAAACAATAAACAAATGAGGAATTGGTTCACTTAATTTTCCTTCTTTATAAAATTTCTGATACTTATAAATATCAATTGTACTTTCTCCTAAAGCATCTCTAGCTTCATTAAATTTTGCTTGTCTTCTTTTTACTTCACTATCAATACTTACTAAAGTTCTATCCATTTCAGCTTTATCTAAATTAGTAATAGTTCCAACTAAATGAGGTAAAGACTCTCCTGTTGTTTTATTTTCAAAAGCAAAAGCTAAGCCTCCACCTTTATAATCAATCAAAATAAATGCAACATCATCAGGACTATAATTAATTGCCATGGAAAGAATATATGTAATAATAAATTCTGATTTACCACTTCCAGTAGTTCCCGCTATTAATCCATGTGGTCCATGAAATTTTTCATGTAAATCAAGATATAAATATTCTCCATCTTCATCTACCCCAATTTCTGCTTTTAAACTTGTAGTAGCATCATTTGAATTCCATCTATTAATAATATTTAATTGTTCTACTTTTCCAACTTTTTCAAGTTCTAAGAAAGTAATCATATCAGGTAATGAGCGAGCACCTTTTTCTAACTCAATTGGTATATTTGACACAATCTTTGCCAAACTCATCATATCTATTTTATAATTTATTTCATCATAAAAATTAACTACCTCTTGCTTTTCATAAGAATTTTTTAATATTCCTGAATTCTTTTCTCCTAAATTAATAAAATTATTACATTTACTTGGTAATTTTCTAATTCTTTCTTCTACCATAATCATACTAAATCCTATATTATTATCTAATTCTGTTATAGTTTTAGTAAAATTAAATTTTTTAATCGCATCAAATGAATCAACAATTATCAAATAATATGGTTTAACTAAAATATTCTTTTTTTCTTCTTCTAGATAAGCTAATCTATTTTCCACTTCATAATTTAAATATTCTGCTACTGCTTTACTATCATCTGAATTAGAAGCAAAGAATCTAAAATTACGATCATTAGTCCAATTATGATTTAAATATTTAACATAATCCCAATGATCCTTTTTACTTTCATCAGTAAATATGACTAATTTTAAATCTTCATAACTATAAAAAGTAATTAATTGTAAAATAATGTTATCTGTAAAATAAATACTTTTATATTTATTTCCCAAAATAGCAGTTAATTTATTTTCATAAAAAGAATAACCAATTGGTACATTTTCAATATATTTACATTGTTCTACCATTGCATCAGCTTGTTTTTTTAATTTATCTTCATCAATTGTAAATCCCTCATCTGGATATTCTACTTCTGCATCTAACTTTTCATTTCCCATTCCTACTCTTACTACTAAAAAGTCGCTTTGATCAATTCGTTTATCCCATAAATTTAAAGTTCTTTTCTGAATTATTTTTACACATTCTTCAACAGAAATTAAATTTTCTAATAAGATTTCTTTTTGTAAATTTCTTTCATTTTCTAATTCTTCTTTTTTTTCAGCTAAATATTTACTATATTTAATTTCCACAAGTTTCCGTTGCTTTTTTCTTTGCCTATCATTATAAAATTTAGTTAGTAAAGGCCAAAGTAACATTGATACTAACATAGTTAAACTAGTAATTATAGATGTTTTTGACTTTTCAAAAGTTGTCTCATGAACATATATAGATTCAAAAGTATTAATTAAAGTCATTAAAGAAGTAACTCCCATAGTAAGCATAGGTCCAATAGTTAATATTAATGGCAATTCTTGATTACCTTCTGATCTAGGTGGAGGACTTAATTTTATTTGTTTTGTTTCAATTAATCTTCTTAATCTAGGTGCTTTTGAAAAATAATCTTCTGGCTTATATAAATCTATATCTTTTATTTCAATATTTTTAGGTTCATCTTTAACTGTTAAAATATAAGCTTGTATTTTTGCTACTATTTCATTAATTATTACAGAGTGATTAGGATTATTAATTAATAAAAATTGTGGAAATACTTGTATTTTTAAACCATATATATTTATAGTATCTCCTATTTGTATATAATATGATTGATTATTAATTTTTCTATTATTAACATAAATATTTATATTATTATTTTCTAATACTAATACTCCATTAACATAATGAATTCTAGCAACAATTCCTTTTATTAACATACAATTATAAAAAATATTAGCATTAGGATCATTTCCAACAACAATATCTATATTTTTATCATAGGAAAATAATTTTAAACTTTTATCTGGAATCTGACTTACATATATTAAATAATTTATAGCGTTTCGTTGTAAAAAATAGAATTGATAAGGAGCTAAAACAATTTCTTTAATAAAATTATTTCCAGAAATTATTCTAACATCAGTAGTTTGATATAATACCCATTGGTTATCACGAGCCTCAATATTAATTAATTTAGCTTCTTCATCTCTATTTTCATCAAAGCTAAAACTTCCAAATACTTCATTTGGCAAAGTAAAACTTTCTATTTTATCTGGTAAATATAAATATATCTTCACACTAAGCCACTCCTAAACACTACTCTACTATAAATAAGTATAACTCTTTTTTTTTATCTAGTCATCATTTTTTATAAATTTTATATGTAAAATCTCGGGAATTTATCAGTTTTGAAATAAGAAATTTGTGGAAACCATTGAAAAATGGTTATTTTTTTGTCAAATTTTACTT
>CANRGD010000057.1 GCA_947630105.1 uncultured Bacilli bacterium
AAACCGCCGTATACCGAACGGTACGTACGGTGGTGTGAGAGGGTATCATATCAATAAATTGTAAAATTTATTGAAAAATTTATTCTACTCGATTTTCGCCTAAAAGGCTTTATTACTAGTATACACTAAAGTGTCCTTGATTTAATATTTACTATATTTCTAATCTTTTACTTTCATAAAATACTTTTCTACTATATTTTGGGACAAATACTATATGATATTTGCAATTCCAGCTAATATGTGCTAAACTTTTTATTTCGTTTATTTGAAAATTTTTTATTAAACGTTCTCCTTCTATTATTTTGTTGCTTCTTGGCAGTCGCAACATTTATTATATTAGAAGAAGTTTTTCTTTTCAAATCATCACTTAAGCTTTTTTGAACCACCCAGCCTAACTGCAAGTTTTCTTTAACAAGAAAAAATATAGCTTAAATGTATCTTTCAATTTTATTTTATATCCATATAACTTTCATTTTTAATTTTGTTCTTTTCTTCTTTAGTGAACTCGCAATCAATAAATTCTTGAAATATAGGAGCTACACAAAATTGACAATTTTCAGGTGGTTTTTTTCCCATATCCATATAATCCATATAATCGCTACTTTCTATACTTTTTCCATCGTATGCTGCTGTAATAGTAAAATAAAATTTTACAATATCATACCAAATCTCTAATAAATCTATATTATTTAATCTATTTATATATCGTGGCGATATTTTAATAAAGCCATTTTTATGAATAAAACTATTGCTTAAATCATTATATTCCTTCAATCTCTTTAATTCATCATTCCAAACATTTAAAGATGGATTATTTTTTATTATATTTGTAACATCAAAATCCCAACTTTGATTTTCATTTTCCAATTTATCATGAATATCATCTTTTACTTTTTTATTAACATTATGTCTCACTACCATACTATCAGAATATTTAAAAACTTCTTCTTCAATAGCACCTCTTAAAAAATACAAATAAAGTTTAATATTTTCTATTAAATCTCTTATAAATAAATAACATAATAACAAATCTTTTTTATTAATAAGACTTATTAAAAAGTATTTTGAAATTAAATAATTCCTCTCTGCAATTACTTCTGTATAATTTACTAATATAGGTCTGCTATTTTTAATTATATGATCATCAACAATACAAAAATTGTTTTCAAATAAAGAATCTAGTACTAATAAGTATCTCAAAATTTTTTGAGATTTAGCATTAAATTTTATATTAAGCAGTTCACATATATAATTGACTCCCCAATGCTCTTTTATAATTATTTGGAAAATTGCTTCACTCTCTATATTTACTATATTTATAGTCAACGATTTACTATAGTCTTTTAAAACTTCTTTAATTTCTTCTTTTGAATACTTTTTAGGTAAATCTATCAACTCTAAGAAAATTTCATCATACAATATTTCTAATTTAGATATTTCCATTTTATCACCTTTTCATATGGCATTTATTTATTAGTAACATATTTTTCTTTCTTTATAATATCTTTATTTGTTTTTTTCTTTTTCCAAATTTTATTAGAATCTAAATTAATGACTTCTTCATATATTTCTTTTAAATACTTACCATCTATATCTACTAGCGGTTCATACATAAAAGCATTTACATGTATAAATTCTGGTGTAGCCAATTGTATTTTATCCATTAAATGAACAACATTCTCATTTAGCTTTTCTTTATACATTTCTTTTAAATAGGCAAATTGATTACAATTTATTTCTTCTACAATACTAAAATTATTATCTATAATCTTTTCTTCAAAAAAAACTCTGCAACAAATTGATAATATCGTTTTTTTAGCTAAATCATATTCATCAAATTCACTCATTCTATCTGCCAATTCTTTCAAACCATCTAAGTATAGTTTTTCTCCATCAATTGCTAAATTTTTTCTTGGAAAAAATGATAATATATCCTTTATTTTAATATTTTTTGTATTTGCTTTATAATGTAAGCAACTTGTTAATAAGGATGTATCTTCTTGTAATATAGTTTTAGCTTCTCTTAAATACGGAATAGCAAAATATAATGTTTCCTCATTATTTATATCTAAAATATTCTCTATATTTCTAGAAATATTTTTATTTTTTTGAATATACACTACACCTTTTTTATTTACTGAAGCAGCTAGTTTCCTTAATCCACTAACCCTACTACTTAGTGTTCTGTAAAATTCAAAATTATGGGTCAAAACGATTAAAGTTACTCCAGCTTTAACCATATCATTTATATACTCAATAAAAGCATATCGATTAGAATAATCAAAAGTTTCTACTATGTCATCTAAAATAATAATTGGATTCCTTTCTTTACTAGAGATATATTCTACTATAAATTTAATAATATTCAATGTTGTCTTTTCACCTGAAGATAAAATATCATAAAGTTTATCCTCATCAAGCTCATAATTAATATTGCTTTTATGCTTAAATACTATATATGGCATTTCTAGCCCTAACATTGATTCTTGTCTATTAACTAATTCAATATCAAAAACAGGATGAAATCTTTTTTTATAAATTTCAATAGCTTCTTCAAAGTAATTTTTTTTATTCTTTACTTCATTTAAAACCTTTGCAAGTTCCTTTTTAGTATTTTTCAATATTTCTATCCAATACTTTGACTGAACTCCTGAATTCTTTAAAGCAGTTTTAATTAAATCTTTCTTACCCAACGATAATTCTTTAACCAAAATTGGATTATCAATTATTTCCTTTTTAATATTGTTGGCCTCTGCAGAGTTTCCAATAGTTTTCATTAATTCCTTATTTATTTCTAACACTTTCGGATCTTCTGCAATTTTCTTAATAATTTCTTTAAAAAGTTTCTCTACCTCATCAAAATCATAATATTCCTTATTTTGTATTATTAATCCACGGTTTTTATCACGATTTAAAAATCCTTCTTTTTTTATCGTATCTAAAAACGATAAACAATTATTTTCATCAAATTTATCATCAAATAGTTCTTCTTTAATTCTTTTATTCACAATATTAATATAATTGTTAACTTGATCTTTAAAATTTACATTATCTATAAAATCATATGATTTTTGAAAAATCTTCTTAAAATTTACTTGTGTTATTTCCATAGTTGGTGCCTCTTCTATTGATTTTAATACATATATAACATTATCTAGATAGCCTAAATTCTTATCGCCTAATAAATCCATAGTTTTTTCAAAATCCAAGCCTATTTGTTTTGATTTTACTTTCAACTCTATTAAAGGCTCCTCAGTATCATCAACTATTAATCTTTCAATATATTCTTTATCCTTTTGTTTGATTGTTAATAATTCTAATTCTTTATCATAGTCAGATAATTTTTTATAATGTTTTTCATATATTTCTCTAGAAAATACTATAAATTTATTTTTTAAACTATTAGTTGGAACTCCATCATTTATAATCTCTAATTTAATTGTGGCAGGAGTATCTGTAATTCTATCTTTTATATTTTGTTCATTACCATTTGATAATTCATATAAACATGTAGAAAATGAAGTTTTAAAGATTCCATTTCTTGAATATACTATATCTTGAAACAATTTATTACTATTATCAACATTTACTACCAGTTTTTTAATACCATAAACATTATCCATTTGATCTACTTTTATCTCTTGCATACTATATCTCCTATTTCTTTATTAATTATTATATCATACGGCAGACGTTGTCCGCAACTTAACAAACTCAAAAAAATAAGCAAACCTCTTGAAATAGTTTGCTAAAACAGT
>CANRGD010000058.1 GCA_947630105.1 uncultured Bacilli bacterium
TGAAAAATATAAAGTGTATTTAGTAGCTCCATATACATTTAAATGAGCAGTATTCTTAAAATCTGATTTATAATCTAAATTGAAATCATCTATTTTATTAAAATTTAATATTTTGTAATTATATGTATCTATTATATCGGTTACAGTATTTAATTCTTCTTCATCATCAGGTAAAAATAATCTAGGTGGTATTACAAATAAAACATTTAAATTTGATTTTTTTATGTAATTTAATAAATCATATAAAATTTCTTTTTGATTTTCATTAAGTTCTGATTTACCCCCCCCCCATGTATTTTTTTCAATTGGATAAATTTTTATTGAGTCCTTTTCTTCAGCAAATATAAAGCCTTTATATAACATATCATTTTCTAATTTTAGACCGCCATATAAAATATCTTTCCATCTATTATGATATATTAAAAAACTAAAATAGTAACTCAAATAATCAATATCTTGTTGCTTTGAATATTTTAAAGTTTTATTTATTAAGTTAATCCTATTTAAATTAAATTTCATTGAATCTGTTATATTTCTAGTTTCCCCTTCATCATACACTATATCATCATTAGTAATTTGAGTTATATCAATAACATATAATTTAGGATTTTGATATTTTTTTGACTCAATTATTAGATTTTTTATAGCAAGAAATGATTCAGAATACCAAGATAACAGTCCAGTGGTAAATCCATCTTTATTAAATGATAAAGTTGGGTTAAAATGTTGTTTTACATTACTACTTCCAATATAAACAACATCTAAAGAATTTTTAGGCTCTTCATAAAAATATCTTATTGATGTTTTTTTTAACCATAAAACATTAAAAACATTTATCCATAAAAATATAAAAATACCAATAAATACTATTACTTTAAACGCATTATTCAATTTTTTCATTTAAAAACCTCTATATATAAAGTTTGCTGGATCAAATCCTACACCATAACATCCAAATATAATTATAAAGAATATCAAAGAAAATAATATTATCCATCTAAATACTATATTTTGATTAAATAATTTTTCTCTTACAGACCCCGATCTAGATAATAACTCTACAATAAACAAAATTACCAAAGAAATAATTAATATTAAAAAATCATATCTATCTAAGCCAGCAGTATATAGCACATTTAAATTTAAAAAGTTTAAAATATTAAGAGGAAAAATATTTTTAATTAACAACATAGCGTTTGCTAAACTATTTGCTCTAAAAAATAGCATAGAGAATGAAAATAACAAATAAGTTCTAATAATTTGATATAGTTTATAACTAAATACATCTGTTTTTATTCCCAATTTCTTATTTAATTTTATCGAACATGGACCTAATATATCTTCAAAAAAAATATATATAAATTGTAACAAACCCGTTGCAATTATAAAAGTGTAAGTTCCACCATGCCATATTCCAATGGCTATCCACATTATAAACATAGATATAAATAATGGAACTTTTTTACCAACTTTCTTTCCAAACTTTTCTTTACATAATTTATTTATTTTTTGCATAAATTCAGATTTTAATAATGGATAAAATATATAATCCTTGAGCCATTCCCCTAATGTTATATGCCAATTTCTCCAAAATTCAGTTATAGTTTTTGAAAAAAATGGTGCTTTAAAATTTTCTGGTAACTCAATTCCAATTATTTCGCTAACACCCATTATAATATCTATGGATCCTGAAAAATTAGTATATAATTGAATTGGGAACATTAATGCAGCCGTTAATATAAACAACCCATTAAATTTAGTATAATCTCCATAAACTCCATCCACAAAAAATCCGACTCTTTGAGATATCACCAATATTTTAAATAGACCCCATAAAATTCTTACAAGACCACTACACATTCTTTCAAAATTAAATTTATGAGATTCATATAACTTATCTTTTATATCGTTGTATCTTATAAATGGACCAGAGCTTAATATTGGAAAAAATGTCATAAATAAAGCTAATTTAAATGGATTTTTTTCTGATTTTATTCCACCTCTATAAACATCAATTAAATATCCAACCATAATTAACGAATAATAGCTAAGACCTATTAATGAATTTCTATTTACATAATTTAATTCACAAGTATTCTGAAATATATTACATAAATGATACAAAGTTACTATAAACAAATTTGAATACTTAAAATATACCAATACTAATAAAATTGATAATACTCCGATCAATAAAAAAATTTTTTGTTTCTTAGTATTATTATATTTTTCAATTAACCTTCCAAAAATATATGCTGACAAAAATACTATTAATGCTTGAATTATCGTTACAATATTAAAATTTTTATAAAATAAGAAACATAAACTTGATACTAATAATACAATCCATTTTATTTTTTTAGGCATTACAAAATAAATTAATATTGAAATGATACAAAATCCAGCAAAAACAAAACTTGTTAAATTCATTTTCTCACCCACTTTTACATTATATTACCATTTGTAATGGCAATATTTTGTCCTGTTATACTTCCTGCAGAATCATGTAATAAAAATTCTATTAACGGAAGGACTTCATCAACTGTTAAATTTGCGCCAGTTGGACTATTTATAGCATTTTGTTGCACTAATAATTCTGGAACATTTTGTAGAAACTTTGTTTCTATCATAGTTGGAGATATACCATTAATTCTTATTCCTTTATCAGCATATTCAGTTGATAATGCTTTAACTAATCCAAGTAACGCATATTTAGAGACAACATAAGATGATAGATATTTTGGAGGAATATTTGTTGTACATGAAGTTAACATTACAATGATTCTTCCAAATTTATTTTTAGACATTATTGGCATAAATGTATTTAAAATTATTATCAATGAACGAAGTGCTATATTTATATCAGTTTGAAATTTTTTCCAAGTAATTTTATTAAATTTAATATTTTCAAATTTTCCTGCTGGAAGATGAACAATATGTGTTGGAATTTTGTTCATATTTTTTATTTCTTTTACAAAATTATACGTATCTTCTTCGTCTAAAAAATTGCCTCTTAATAAAATTAATTTATCACCTATTTGACTTTTTAATTCTTGTAGTTTACTATCATCCCCAACATGATGAGCAATAATATAATTATAATCATTATAAATATTTTTTATCAATTTGGTACCTATATCACTTGATGCTCCCGTTATTAATAATATTTTTTCATTCATCTAAAACACCTCTTTCAATATCTTTCAATATCTTTCAATATCTTTCATTACTTTTTCATTTATGTTTCCGGTCTAAAAAAACATTTATTTTTTCTTTTGTTATTTTACCAGTAAATTTACATTCAAGTCCTATTTTAATATCTTCAAATTTATATTCATTCATTTAATTTCCTCATTACTAATAAACATCATATTTAGTTACAACTAAATCAAAATCTTTATTTGTTATTTTGTAAAAATCCTTTTTAAATCTATCATATTCATTATTCCATGAATCATATATTCTATCA
>CANRGD010000059.1 GCA_947630105.1 uncultured Bacilli bacterium
CAAAAGTAATAGGATGGCAACATAATAATTATAAAATATATTTTGAAACTAGAGGAAAAGCATTTTTTAATGAAGAAGAATTACTTAAAAAAATTTTTCCAAAATTACATAATTATGTAGTTTTAATGAATGATGATAAAAAACAACTATTAAAAAAATATAAGGTAAACTGCACCCATATTTTTAATCCAGGTAGTTTTGATAAAACTGGGAAATGTAATTTAGATAATCATTTATTTATCGCTTATGGAAGATTAGGTTATAATAAAGGCTATGATTTATTATTAGAATCATATAGTGAATATAAGAAAATGGGAGGTACTTGGAAACTACAAATAGTTGGTGATGGCGCAGAAAAAGAAAATATATTAAATGACATTGAAAAAAGAAACCTCCAGAATGATGTAAAAATGTATGGCTTTACAAATCATATTGAAAAGTATTTAGAAAAATCAAGTGTTTTATTGCATCCATCTAAATGGGAAGGATGTAGTATGGTATTCAATGAAGGTTTGCAATTTGGCCTTCCAATAATAGCTTATGATATAAATAATTTTAAAGAAATAACTAATGGTTATGATTCAGCTATTTTAGTTCCGCAGTTTGATACTGATAAATACGCTAAGGCAATGTTGGAACTGGAACAAAATCCTAAATTATTAAAACATATGAGTAAAGAAGCTTATAGAAATCTTGAAATCTTAAAAGATGACGCTATAGCTGATAAATGGAAAAAAATATTGAAATAAAAGAAGTGATATCATGAGAACAAAAAATTCAATACGTAATTCGATATTTTCAGTAGGTGAAAAATTTGTATCAATGTTTGTTGGCTTTATTGCTAGAGCCATATTCATTAGAATTTTAGGTGCTGAATTTCTTGGTTTAAATAGTTTATATACTAATATATTAACAATGCTAAATTTCTTCGAGTTAGGTATTGGAATTGCTATCAATTATAAGCTTTATGAACCTATTGCTAATAAAGATACTGAAAAAATAAAATCATTAATGGTCTTTTATAAAAAAGCTTATACATTAATAGCTTTAATTATAGCTATTCTAGGGTTAATGCTATTACCATTTTTACCAATGATAATTGGAAAAATTAATATTGATGTTAATATTTATTTTGCTTATATCCTGTTTTTAATAGGCACAGTTATTTCATATTTCCTTGCTTATAAAAGAGGAATTATATATGCCGATCAAAAGCAACACGTTATAAGTATAGTTAATATTGTTTATACGATTGTTCTAAACGCATTACAATTATTAATACTATGGTGGACTAAAAACTATTATCTTTATTTAATACTTGTTATTATCTGTCAGCTTTTAGAAAATGTTGCTTTAGCAATTATTTCGCATAATATGTATCCATTCTTAAAAGAAAAGAATGTTAAACCATTAGATAAAGAAACTGGACAAGATATCATTACAAGAGTAAAAGCCTTAGCTATGCATCAAATAGGTGGCGTAGTCTTAAATGGTACAGATAGCTTAATAATTTCATATTTCTTTGGTGTAGTTACAGTTGGTATATATTCAAGCTATTATATGGTTATTAATGCTGTTAAACAATTGATTAAAAATATGATGTCTTCGGTAACCGCTAGTGTTGGAAATTTACTAGTTACAGAAAAAGCTGAAAAGAGATTTCAAGTATTTAAAAATTTGCGATTTTTAAATTTCTGGATTGGCTGTTTTGTTTCAATATCTATTTTATTAATAATGCAGCCATTCGTAAAAGTATGGTTAGGAGAAGACTATTTATTAGGATTTAGTGTACTTGTAGTTCTAGTGTTTAATTGCTTTCAAAGTATAATGCGATATAGTTTTGGAGCTTTTAAAGAAGCAGCTGCTATATTTGTTGAAGATAGATTTGTTCCAATAATCGAAGCAATAATGAATCTTGTGTTTTCAATAATTTTATTAAAAATGTTTGGTTTAATAGGAGTATTTCTTGGTACGATGTTAAGCAGTGTAGCTTATTGGTGTTATAGTTATCCTAAATTTGTCTATAAAAAATTATTTAATAGGGGATATATTGATTATGCTAAAGAAACTATTGCTTATATATTATTATTTATAATTATAGCTATTATAACTTGTTTAATAAGTGCATTATTTGTTTTTGAAAATAGCATAGTTCAAATAAT
Organism: uncultured Bacilli bacterium; assembly: GCA_947630105.1. GTDB lineage: Bacteria > Bacillota_I > Bacilli_A > RF39 > UBA660 > CANRGD01. Next base: position 2,163 of record CANRGD010000059.1, read on the forward strand.
TGTTAATTTAATTATTTGTTTAATTATTCCAAATTTAATTATATATATTATTTTTAGAAAAGATGATAAGCTATTATATTTTAAAAATTTAGTTTTTAAAATTTTAAGCAAAAATTAATTCATTAAAAGGAAGTGATAAAATGCTTTTCAAAATATATCATAAAATTTTAAAACTTTTACCGAAGCCTTTAGCTCATAAAATATTATATTATGAAATTATGAACAAAAACTTGGATTTAGAAAATCCTAAAGACTTTAATGAAAAAATACAATATTTAATTGTATATAAATATCGTGAAAAATATGGGAAATTGGCTGATAAATATTTAGTAAGAGAATTTATAAAAGAAAAAGGTTACGAAGAATTATTACCAAAACTTTACGGGATATATGATAACGCAAATGATATAGATTTTGATAAATTACCAAATAAATTTGTTTTAAAACCTAATAATGGTAGTGGACATATATTTGTTTGTACTGATAAAAAAAATTTTGATTTTGAAAATTGTAAAAAGGAATTAAATAAAGCATTAAAAGATAAATTTTCTGATATATGTTTAGAGTATCATTATGATTATATCGAGCCTAAAATCATATGCGAGGAGTATTTGGATGATAAAGAACATAAACTTCCGCTCGATTATAAAATATATGCCT
>CANRGD010000060.1 GCA_947630105.1 uncultured Bacilli bacterium
TAATAGGATTAAAACCAACATTAACATCTGATACCAATTGATATAAGTTTGCTCTAGCATTAGTTATATTTATTGTACTCATTATTAATCACCTCATTTACATTATAACGTACTTTTTTGCGTACGTCAAGTATCTAATATTATTATATGCACCTCTCCCAAAAATATCAATGAACAAACAGAAAATTTGTTTAATACTACATTGGTGCCCTAAAGAAAGAAGCAACAACTTTTTAATAGAATATTACTAGAACACTTGTTTTTGTATATAATAAATAGTATACTTTTTATAGAGAATATCAGTTATTGAGTGTCTACCTCCACTCTTTATAGAAAGATTTGGCTAAGACTTTTATTTTAAAAGTTCTCAAGCTCATAACTATCATTTTATTTCTTATCATTATGACAGTAGGTATAAAAATGACACTCATTCGCTAAAATAAGTGTCTAACACAATATAGTGGGTAGACATTCAACTCGCAGATTCTTTAGCATAATTGAATTGTCAATACGCAAGTATGTTTTCTAAATTGACACACATATCAATTAAAATCTATAAATATTTTAATATAAATTCAAACATTTTAAAACTCGAACTGTATTAGTCCGAGTTTAGTATCTATCTGGTGGAGCATAGCGGGAACAATTAAATATATATGATAATCCATAATTTTCTTATTTTATAATATTTTATTATTTCTAAACAATGCTCATCTTTAATAAAAGGCAAGTAAAAATTGTCCTAAAAATTCGCTACTTTTGATAGCTTAAATAATTATGAACTGTATATATTTTAAGCTAATAATTAAAAAATGAAAAAAATATTGTTATTGTACTCATAAAAAAGAAATATGTTTCGAAAAGACATTTTAGAAACTGATTTATTAAAAAAATAGGATTAAGATTTATGAAATTAGAGTAAAAAAAAAGAGGTAGTGTATAACAACACTACCATTTTTAATTATTACTTACTTCATATAAATATGTTGAATATACCCAAATATCTTTACCATTTAAGTTTATCTTTGCTGAATTAGATTTTATATCTATTTCTTTTACTTCATAAATATTTTTATTAATTACATAAGATTGTCCTCCTGTAACTACATCATCTTGCCCTTTGGTACTTCCATACCTATCTACTTCCGTAAAATCATCAAGAGGTAACCAATGATAAGTTTTTGCTCTTTCATTATAATAATCGTTATATGTAACACCTGTTAATTCACAACAACCAAACAAATTGGAATTTCTTTTTAAAATGTCAACTTTAAATACTCCATCAAATTTAACTTTACTACCAGGATAAAGTAATTGATCTGCTCCTACAGGAGTAGGTGTTGGATTTACTGGAACTTTATCAGTAGTTTTCCAATTTCCACCGTTTCCTTTAATTATGTTAGTATTGTCCACAAAGTAGCAATCGTCCAAATCGTATTCATTATTAAAATGGTATATGCCATATTGATTCTTAGTCCAACTTGTATCGTTACTTTGAGAAATTTCAATATGACAATGCACTCCAGTCGCATTTCCTTTTGTTCCCATATTACCCAATTGATTACCTTGTTCTACAATTTGTCCTACTTTAGCATCTAATGAATCATCATGTACTGTCATAAACGTTGCATAATCTATTCTACCATTAGCAAATCTAACTTTATTAACTGATTGCCACATGGTTTGTCCGCTTTCAGAATAAATTTTAAGACATTTTACTTTACAAGGTGCGTAATAAGGGTAACGTATACCTGCTTGTAATCCTCTTACATCATTAGCCATTATTCCTTTATGAGAATAAGCTCCATTACTTCCTTGAGATATATACATATCAGTGAAGGGACATAGAAAATCTTCTATGCCCCCTCTTATTGACTTTTGACCTTTTTTCATATTATTTTTCTCCTTTAATTAAATTTTTAAATGTTTCATATAAACCAGTACTTAATAAGCCACTAAATAAGCCTACTAAAACTACTTCTAAAGACAAGTTTTTAAAATTTGATATAATCGATAGCACTAAACCTAAACCGCCTAAAATAAGCGGAATAAAACGGTTTATTTTCTTATTTGGAATAGCATTTTTTAGAATGTAACCAACACATAAGCAAATACCAACAATTACAATATTATAATAGCTTGTCAAATTTGAAATATCCATTATTACACCTACCTTTCTATGATTCTTCTTTATTCAATGTTTCATCTTGTAATATTACATTTTCACTATTTTTATTTTTCCTAATCTAATATCTTAAAAGTCATTATCTTTTTATCTAAAGTATGAATAAAACCATCACCTTTTAATTTATAATATAAATCTCTGCTTTCAATATAACTATCTAATTGAAATTTAGTAATAGTTTTTGTATTTTTGCATTTATCCCAAATTTCTAAAATATCATTCCTTAAACTACATTTTGTTGCTTCTCTTGATATTCTTATCTGCATAATAAATGTTGATATAATTCCGCATAAGAATACTATTTGTGCCCAATTTTCTCTAATAATATTTAATATTTTCATTACAATATTTTCTCCTCTATATACATAAATTCTAAATTTTCATTTGTTACACTTTTTGGGACGTATGCTTCTGTAAAATAATTGGGTATGTATTCATCAATATGTTCCCCATTTTCATCTATATGAGCAGGAATATAATTATCATTAATAGCACGTATATGGTATCCTTCTTCAGCATAAAGTTTATTAAATTTTTCCTCTTTTATTAATTTCATAATTTTCCTCCTTTAACTTAAGGTCCAACCTTTGTCGGTTGCTATTTGTTTTTCTTCATCTGTTAATTTTTTTAAATTTGTAGAACCTAGCGTTATTCTATATACTGTTTCTTCTTCACTTGAATAATCATATAAAGCATTTAATACCCTTAATAATGTATCATGAGAAACTAATTGACTACTATAAAGGCTAAAGCCTGATGCCTTTATATTAGATATTTTCTTTATTTCTCTTAGATTATATGCTCCTTGTAAAAAATTACTAAAATTTGTATTACTATTAAAATCAAGTGCTTCTATTTTTTCTAAAACGCCAAGTTGAAAAAGTGAGCTACTACAATCTGTTACTTCTGAAATATCAATATAGGGGATTTTTTTTAGCGAACGACAATATTGTAAAGCACTTTTGAAATTAGAAAATGTAATATTTTCTAAAAAATCCACATTTTCTAATTTAGTCATGCTATACAATATATTATCACCATCTAATTTATTTTTATCTGGGCTTTCCAAAGTTATGGACATTTCTTTTAAATTATAAAGTTCACTAAATTTTAAATTATTATTTCTTATTATAATTTCTGACAATTTTTGTAATGATACACAACCACTAAACACATTATTTGACGGAATTATAAGTTTGGAATTTATGTTATCTATCAACTTAAGAGCTGCAGATTGCATAAAACATGATCCACTCCCTAAATTAATTTCACAATTAGCATTTAAAAATACCGCATATAATAATTCATTTTTTAAATTTACATCTATAAGATTGTAATTTATATTACATTCTCTTTGAGAAAAATAAACAATTATATATCTAGTTTTATAACCTTTTGAACACTCTTTGTCTTGAGATAAATCCCAAGTATGAGTTGATGATGATGTATATTCTACGCCATCACTTGTTTTTATTTTTACAATATAATTATGTTCTAAATCAAAACTAAACTTCTCACTTGGCATTAAATCAGATAACAAAAATATTGCTTTGGCAGGATAATCTTCTGTATCTTCTTGGATAATCTTTTTTATATCCCACCAATCTAGCTGAGATTGCCATTCATTTAATTTATCAATTTCTTTATAATAGTCTCTAAATACAGTTTTATCAGTAATTTCAGAACCTTTATTTTGTAAAGATTGTTTTATTAAATTCTTGCTTTCAATTGCATACTGCATATTGTTTACAATAGTATTTTCATATTCTTCACCATTAAATTCTTTCAATAATTCTTTTGTTTTGTCGAAAATCATGATACCACCCAACCTTTATTTGTCGCAATTGCTATTTCTTCTTCTGAAAGCTTTTCTTTATTTGAGCCAAGAACTAAACTTTGAACATATGATGTTTCAGCTCCATATGTAATATTTAAATCATATAAATTATTAATAACATTCATTAAACTTTCTTTTGTTAAATTAGAACATGATGATAAAGTTAAAGTGTAATTATTATAATTTGCTTGTTTTTGAGTATATGCTTTACCAAGATTTTTAAATCCACCTAAATCAGTAAAATTGACTATACCACCAGTATAAAAAGCACCTGAAATAATATTACATGAACTACAATCTAATTCCGGAATTGATTCTAAAAGATTACATCCGCTAAATAGTAGACCCATATTTGTTACTTTTGAAGTATTAAGTTTAGGAATTGTTTTTATTTGTGTACCTGAAAATGTACTTCCCATATTTGTTACATTTGATGTATCAAAAAAAGGAATTTCTGTACAATTAGTACAACTATAAAATGTATTAACTAAATTTGTTAATTCACTAGTATCAATATTTGATAAAAAACTAAAATCAGTTATATTAAAACAACCTCTAAATGTATTTCCCAAGTTTGTTACTTTTTTATTTTTTATTAATTTTAATACATTGTCAATGTTTGTTAATTTTTTACATCCATCAAATGTATTAGCTAAATTAAAGGTATCTACGTTTTCATTAATTTCTATTTCGGGTATCTCAATTAATTCTGTTAACTGAGTAAATAAATTTAAAAAAACATTTTGATTTTCAACATTTTTTAAATCTAATTTAGGTAATTTTTTTATTCTATATAATAACTGAGTACTAACATTAAAGCCACTTACCGTGTTATTACTATTATTTGTACTTATATAATCTTGTATATTCTCTCCAAGTGGTATTTGATTAATTTTATCAGGGTATTCGCTAAATTTATCTGTATCTAAAATTTCAATACCTTTTTCAATTATTGCTTTTTTGATGTTTTCTTTTGTATTTTCTGTAAGTTTTATTTGATCTAATATGTTACTCATATCTTTTCACCATTTAAACGTATTAAAGCATCCATAATATAACCATTCATTGCTGATAATTCTAAAAGCTCTTGTTCTTTTGATAAATCTTGATATAATTCCTCAGATATATGACTTTTTTGTAATGAATTGGGCTGAATATTGGCTTTATAAATATCATTTGTTTTCTTAAAATTTATTGTATCGCTATCTTCAAAAGCAATATTATTTGAATTATTGTTAAAATTATTTTCTACTGTTGCGTGTAGTAAAACATCACTTGTTTTTACTTCGGCTTTAATTTCTAAACACTTAGAATTATTCATTTTCATCACCTATTTCATAAACATAAACCATCTCATTTTTTAAATACAATTTACCTGAAAAAACTGTTATAGGATTTTTATTGATAAATATTCTAATTCCAACATAATAATTTCTTTCATATATTAAATTTTTTGTTTCATTAGGAAGTAAATTAAAAGAATAAACACTACTTCCAAGATCAAAAGTTATATCTCCCTTTGATAATAATTTTTGTATTTTAGGTTGGAGATCATAATCATTTTCTTTTAACCAAAAAATCATTTCATCAACTTTATTATTAAATATAGTTTTATCAGGATATGATAAAGTTACTGTAAATGGTATATTTTCTCCTCTATTTATTTCCATTATCTCAGTCACTTCCTTTAATTTAAATCATTTGTATAAGCGATAATAAATCCATTTGTATAATATGCTTTACATTGAATAGTTAATTCATGATTGTCAGGGTCTATTGACCAATTTACAATTGTATCAAAACTATCGGAAGAACCTGCAATTTTTTTCTTTCCACTGTTTTTATTATCATCATCCCAATAAAATAAATATAAACATCCAACTGTTTCATTATTACTAGTTGATGTTGCTCCTATGAGAGCACATCCTCTATATGGACTAATTGAAAACTTAGCATAAAGACTTGCATTTGATGAGAATGCTTTTGTTATAATATTTGGAATAGTAGGTATTTGAGAGCTATCTAATTTAGGATATAAATTATTTTCTTGATTATCTTTTAATTGTACTATATTCGAATCATCAATTTCTTCATAATGAATTGTTGATGAATCTAACTCTAATATTTGCTTTTCCAAATTTGCGGCTATATCTCCATCTAAATTAGTTTGTAGTTCTTGAAACCAATTATTAAAATTAGTTTTTAATTCTACAAGTTTTTCTTTTAACTTTGCATTATATTGAGCAAATACGTCAGTTGTATCAATCTGTTTTACAGCCCCTACGACAATACCACAAAGATTACTATCAAAGCGAGTATCTTTAATCATAGATTCTGTTAATGTTGTAGCAGCAGCTGGTATTTGCAATTGATATATAACAAGATCATATAATATTTCATTTCTTACTGGTGATGGGGCTACAGGGGTTCCTGAAGGTGTTCCTTCTACAACTTCCATTGTTATTTTTCTATTTTCTAAATCCAAACGTATTACTACGTTATCTATCCTAGAATAAAGACCATTTCCATACGAAATAGGTAAATCAATTCCATCAATTAATTCATATCTATAACCTTTTATATTTGCGTGTCCTTCACTAATATTTAAATTCATTCCAGATGGAGTCGCAACAAATCCTCCTTGAAATACTCCATCTGTAAAATATTTACTAAAATATGATGCAAAATCAATTGCATTATAAATTCTATCATCATTATCATCATTGAAAAAACCAAATTTTTCCAAATTCATTCCTCCTAATCATCATTAAAAATTTCTGGAATTGCAGTTCCAGTTTTTATAGAAATACTTTTTTTACCATCTTCGATAACTTCTTCGATTTCAATAATTCTTTCTTTTACCTTATAATCCCAATTTTCTTTATAAATATCTACAATATCCCCAAGATCAAATTTATCTTTATAGTCATCCATAACATCATAAATATCAAAACTAAAGTCATTTATTTCATCTTCAAGTGCATCTTTTCCATCTTGAATTAAAATTTGTTTATAAACTTCAGTACTTAGATTTTGGTTACTTTGATTTTTAGAGTCAACAAATTTTTCATATAAATCAAACCCACTTGAATTATCTTTTTTTACTTCTGCTAAAATTCTAGAATCTCCTTCTCCTTGACCACCAACAAGAACATAATTAACTTTATTTGCATTACTAATAATTAAATCTGCATTATCAATATTATGTTCATTGTCAGAAAAAGAATATTTTTCATTAATATTCTGTTCACTACTTCTATCTACACCTTGATAATTTTCAAAAATAAATACTTTATTTTCAAGATTAGGAACTATTCTAAATCCTATACCAGAATATTTTGATAATTTAATCAAATAATCATATACATATTTATAAGAACATTGAAATTCTATATATTTACTTTGCATTGTAGTCTGTTCAATTTCAAATTTTGGAAAAGGTGTCATTTCATTTAATAAAATTTTCATTCCATCAATTGAAGTACCACTAAATTTGATTATTTTTTTTACAATTCTTCTATCTAAAATACTAGATAAAAATCTCCCTTTTATAATAAGATCTTCATCATTTCCATTATCTCCAAAATTTAATGATTCAATTATTCCGGCTTCAATATAATTATTTCTTAAAATTAGCATATTTATTTTTAAATTATCTAAAAGGTTTTTATCTGGGTGTATTACAATTTCAAATTCCCCTGCTTCAAAATATTTTCTTCTCCATCTTAATGATTTAAAAGAATCAATAGTACCTAAAAAATTAAAATTTAAATCATATATATAAATTAATTCTTCATCACTTGAAGTTGATGGTAATTCTCTTGATATAGAAATACTTATAATAGAGCCTGTAAGATCATAGGCCCACCAATTTCCACAAACTATAAACATTTGTTTTTCTTGACTAAAAGTCATTCCAAAAAAAGCTCCAGTCACAGCTTCATATAAATATTCAAAATTTTTCCCATCGAGAGTATAAGCAAAAGAACCTTGATTTTGCATTATCATATAAACACCATTACCATACTCAACATTTAAATTTACTTTTGTATTTTCTGTAAATACTTTTTGCCAGTTAGAACCATCAGAAGAAAATAAAGTTATTTTATTTTCAGCTAGCGCAATTAATCCTGAAGCTCCACTAGTTATAGATTTAATGTGTTCACTTGTATTTAATTTACAATCTATCCAATTTGTTAAATTTGATGATTTAGCACAAAAACCATTTGTTCCTATAATGTAATAATTTTTATTAAAATATGTAATGTCTAATAATGCCTTATCATTAAACGAGGAGTTTAAAGTCCAATTTTTACCATTTTTTGATGTTAGTATATGACCTTCATAATGGTCAACCACATCTCCCCGAACCCACTGTGTAAAAGTAACAATAACAAATTGACCATTAAAAAATTTAATATTAGTTGTAGCATTAACATTTATCAAATTATATATTGAAATATGTTCCCACTTTTTCAAATTAGAACTTATAAATAACTCATTTGCTACTGTAGCTATATATATTCCATTACCATAAGCAATTCTAGGAATTTGTATATAGTTATTTGGAAGTTCAGTATAAAATATTGTATCATTCCATTCTTGTAAATCTGAAGTACTACAAATATGATAACTTCCATCTTCGACCTCAGTTTTCGGATTCATTCCTAAAGCTGTAAAAATCCATTTACCATCTGCATATATTACATCCTGAAAGCATACGTTTTTGACTGTATTATATATTTTTTTATATTCCAAAATTACACCGCCTCATAATTGTTGTAATAGAATATACTCAATATTAGATGTTCTGCCCCTTCATCGGCTTCTGCTTTAAAAGTATTAGTTCCATTATGTAATTGAAGAAATTTTGAACCAAAAACAAAAGAATTATTTTTTCTAATTTTATTGCCTCCATTTTTAGTTATATAAATATTTTTTTCATTTATATAAGTTGTTACTTCAATAATGTCTCCAATTTCTATAGTTTCAGAAATTTTAATACTTTCTCCTGTTAATATATTTACTAAAGATGGATTTACAACCTTAGAGTCTGTTTCAAATACAATTCTCATGCCTATTTCGATATTAGATAAATTAATTATTGTTGCTAAAAGATTTTGAGATTTAGTTCCGAATTTCATACCTTCTTTTGGAATTCTTAAAGGAAATTTAAATAACCCAATCCAATTAGAGATTTGAACTTTAGTTTCTTCAATATCTGTAAAATATGGATTGGGGCATTTTAAAGAAATTTGAAAACTATTATGTGAAAAATTATCATTTATTTTAACACTTTCTACTTGATAATCTATTTTTCGCTCTATATCTTTATCATAATAAAATAAAGTTCCACCTACTTTTAAAGGAAAATTTCTATAAAGTGTATCTCTATTTTCTGGGAGATTTTTACAATTACCAGTAATAATAATATTTCTATCATTTATTGAGGTTCCTATATATTTAGTACCTGTTCCAAAAGCAGACTTAACAGTTGCTATTTCTCCAACAATTTCATGAATTCCTGAAATATCTTCTAATATAAAAGGAAAACCATTAAAAAATTTTGTAATATCTCCATTTTTTGATTTACATATAATTTTTATTTAAATCACCCTCTTCCTTTATTTAAAAAATACCAGGATAATTCTTTTCGAATTTGTCGTGCATTTTCAGCTGGAGAAATATATTTTGAATTATTATTTATGGTTATATCTATTTTTTCTCGATCTTCATAATCACTATTATTTGAATTATTAGAAAGTGGAATTACTTTCGTCTTGTTACCTTGTTGTAATAACAATTCAGGTCCAGCCTCAGCAACTATAGCAGCTCCATTTAATAAAGTTCCACCATCTGCTAAGTATGAAAGTTTTCCTAATAAGCCAATATTGAAACCAAAACTTTTTCCACCAATTTTAGGAATCCATTTTGGCAATTTGATATTTATCTTATTTAATCCGTTAATTAAAGAATTAATACTTCCAATTAACATATTTAAAAAAGAAATAATACCATTTATAGGCGTCTTTGCAATGGCCAAAAATCCATTAAAAACACCTGCGAAAATGTTTTTGATTCCTTGCCAAGCTAAACTCCAATTACCTGTAAAAATTCCTTTTACAAAATCTAAAATACCTTGTAAAATTTGTTTAAAAGCATTATAAAAGTTTTGAACATTTGCTAAAAAGCCATTTAAAACTTCTCCCATTACTCCAAAGTTTTGAGTCCAATCAGTTTGAAAAATGTTTGTGAGAAAATCATCAAAACTAGAAAAAAAGTTTTGAATTGTATTAAAAATATTAAGAACTTTATCTCTAAATTCTTCATTAGTATTCATTAAATGAATAAATGCAGCAATTAATAATCCAATTACAGCTATTACTGAAACAATTGGATTAGCTGCTAAAAAGCTAAAAACTGATGATACACCTTCGCTAGCTTTTTTTGCTACTTCAATAACTGGTCCTAATTTAGTGAATAATAAAATAATCTGATTTAAACTTCCTGTAAGACTACCTAAAATGAGCAATACAGGGCCAATTGCAGCAACAATTAATCCAATTGTTATAATGGTTTTCTTTTGCTTAGAATCTAATTTTTCAAACCAATTTGAAAACTTTTCAAGGAGAATAGAAAGCTTTTCGAAAATTGGCGCTAAGTATGTCATTAATGTATCGCCAAGCTTAGACATAGCCAATTTTGCTTCTTGCATTGCTAACTTTGCATCATAACTTCCATCAGTTAATCCATCAAAAGTTTTGTCAACAGTATCATCACTTGATTCTATTAAATCTAACATTTCGGAAAATTCAAAACGTCCATTTTTAATCGCATCAGCTAAATCAGTTCCAGCTTTCTTTCCAAACTTTTCCATAGCTAAATTACTAGCTGAGGTTTCATCGGGACAATTTTTGATATCTTCCATCAACTTTTTAAATTCTACTTTAGCGTCTTTTCCTTCTTTAGAAAAATTACTAATAGCTTGTTTCATACCAGAAAAAGCAATTTCAGTATTAACACCTGCTTTTTCCCAAGATGCAAATAATGCTATACTTTCTTTAGTATCAAATCCCAAAGCTCTCATTGGAGCACCATACTTAGTAATATATTCAGTTAATTTATCAATTGAAATTCCAGAAGCTTGAGCAGCTACTGTTAATGAATTTAAAACATTTCCATACTCAGAAGATTCAATTGAAGCATCTCCCATTGCTCTAGAAACAAGTCTTACAGCTTCTGTTACATCAACGTTATTTATTTCAGCGAATTTTACGAATTGTCTAGTACAATCTTCTAATTTAGAACCAGTAAAACCAAATCTAGTATTAATTTCTCCTAAGGCACTACCAATGTTAGAAAAATCTCCAACAATTGTTTTTGCAACATTCTTATATGATTCTTCTAATTCTTTTGCGACTTCTCCAGTTGCTCCGGTTGCCTTTATTGTATTATGAACACCAGTTTCTACTTCATCATAACTTTTTTTGGCTGCTAAACCAACTCCAGTTATTCCAGCTGATACTACTGAAAACTTTTTACCTGCCTCAGTTAAACCATTTGAGGTTGAATCTAATTTATTAGAAAAATCTTTAATAGCAGCTGTACCTGATTCTAAATCAGCTTTTACACTCTTAATAGATCTATCATAATCATTAAGCTTTGCCTCTGTATGTTGTAACTCTGCTCTTTTTTTAGAAATTGCAGCTTCATCTTTATTTTCTGCATTGCTCAATTCTTCAAGTTCTTCTCTTAGTATCAAAACTTTTTTACTTTGAGTGTCATACTGTTTAGTTAAAAAATCTAGCCTATCAGTTAATTTTTGTGTTGTAGAAGTATTTTTGTCATACTGAGATTGAGCTAATTTCAATTCTGAATAATTTTCTTCTAACTCTGCGTTAACAACTTTTAATGACTTTACAAAATCAATACTTCCATCTGCTTTAAAAACCAATCCTACTTTTTTTAGATCACTTGCCATATTTATTCCTTTGCATTTTTATATACATTTCAACCATGTAATAAAAATCAATTGGGTTGATATGCATTACTTCATCGAATGAAAGTCCGATTGTTTTTCCTGTAAACTTTATCTCAGCCCAATTGATTTCATCTAAATCTTTATCGGTTGTATAAATTTCTTGCCTTTTTTTTTAAAGTTATCTTGGTCTAAAAGGTTTTTATTATAAAAATTAATTAATGTCTGTAAATCTTTCATATCAAATAATTTGACAGCTTCATCAAATGTTAACGTTTCAGTATAATTGCTTCTAATTGCTGCATAAATCAAAAGGCTAAACATTTTCAATTGATTTCTTTTTAACTTTAAATCTTTTTTTAGAGCTTTTAATCCACCTTTATAATCTTCCAGATATTGAATAGTCAAAAAACTATAATCTAATTCTATTTTAGCTCCATTTTTTAAAGTAATAATATCCATAAATTCCTCCTTAAAAAAAAGAACTTTTCAAAATCAATTTCTCAATTTTTTAAAGTCTTTTTTTAAATTATTAAATAACTGGTGCAGTAAGTGCTTCTAACTCTGCATCACTTGTTATAGGCTTAGTAAAGAACTTCTCTTCTGTAAGTCCTTCTGGGAAACTTGTAAATTCACTATCAACAGAATTCCTAATGTCACCATTATCATTAAAAGCATAAGCTTTAATAGTAACTGTATCTGTTTGCTCAGAAAAGCTATCTTCTTTAGTAGCAATGTCGTCAGTGTTTTCAACTAATTGACATTTAGGATACCAATCATATCTAACACCACCACCAGTTTTTTTAACCACTTTTCCATAAGCGAAAAATGGTCTTTCACTTGATGTTCCAGATGTTATTAATCCATTATCTGATACCTTATCTCCTCGCATTCTAGCTAAATCTTCAGGAGGGAAAGCTATTACTTCAACAGCCAAATCTACATCACTTTTTTGATTAGCTGTGTAATAAACTATTCCTGAAGAATAAACAGGTGTTGAATCTCCATTTTCTGTTGTTCCAACGTTTTTTACAACCTCTGTTTTAACAGTTTCTTCATATTTTGTAATATCAAAATTACCATCTTCATCTGCTGTATTAAAAGCGTAATATTGTGCCCCAACAGTTTCTTTAATCATTGGTTTTTTTGTTTTCATTTTTCTACCTCACTTTCACTTTATAATTTTTTCAATCATATGTTGATAATATTTTTCTTTATTTTTTTCATAGGTTGGTATTAAATGAGGATTACTACGAGTCTTTACTGTTCCTTCTTCAACCATTCGACCGTAATATTTCCCCCAACCAACTTCAACTTCATTTTTATTAACTTTATAATTAAATGAATCAACTAAATGTGTATAACCAGCAATCTTGATTTTAGACATTGGCTTTGGTAACTTTAATAAATCATCGACAAATTCACTAGCTCCTACAACTAAAACTTCTGTTACATTTTCTACTTTCAAAATCATTTCGGAAAATTCGTCTATTAATTCAGAAAAACCGTTATTATTCATTCAAATTATCCAAATTCAAGTTTTCCAAAACTTCAACATTAAAATATGAATGCCAAGTTCTTTTAGCTTCTAAATATTCGTGATAAATAACAGGATAAATTTTTTTAAGAGCTAAAAGTCCTTTCAATTTAAGAAGTTTTTCATCACGTGGAATATCCGAAAAAAATGATACTTGATAAGTCACATTTGTATCATATTCATTACCACTAGCTGTTAATGGTTCCCATACTGATTCAAAAAAAACAATCCTCTTTGGAGCATTGTTATCATTCATATATTGTATTCCTTCATTAAAAGGAATCTCTAATTTTTTAAACAATTCTTCTAATTCATTTTTTTTAATCATTTTTCCTCCAAAATTGGGTTTAAATATTCTTCCAAAGTTATATCACTTTGTAGAAAACCATCTTTATTTCTAAAATGATATATATTAAAAACGTGATAATAATGGTTATTGATTTTTAAAACATTATTTGAATTAATATTTTTATCTTGCATAATTCGAATTTTTGAGACAATTTTTATATCTCTTTTTTCATTTTCAAAAATAACATTATCACTTAAAGACAAATCTTCATAAAAAATTTCTGTATCATAAACTTGAGTTAATTTTTCTTTTGGAAAAGTGGAATCAGTATGTTTTATTTTAAAAAGAAAAAAGGACCCATCATTGTACGTTGGAATCGACGTATGAGTCCCTTTGTAATCTGACATAATCACTCCAATATAATTCTTTAAACTCAGCTAATCTTTTATAAAAAGCATATAATACGTAATTTTTTAATAATGATCTTGCCACTAAATTATTAATAAAGTCTTGTTTTTTTCCACAAACATCATTAATATCATAAATTCCATCTTTGATATAACCTAAAATAGTGTCATCTGAAATTTGAGGAGAAATTGCTTGTTCTCTTCTTATTTCAACAATAATTTCTTTATAATTATTAGATTCTATTGTGAAATTATTTTTCATCATTAACCTCTATTTTTTTTAATATTTTTACTTTTTTTTGAATCACCATTTTTATCGTCTGGATTAGAGCTATTTTCGTTTTCTCCTGGATTAGAACTGTTTTCATCTTCTTCTGGAGTAATGTTGCTTTCATCTTCTCCTGGATTAGAACTGTTTT